>NZ_JBRBWD010000019.1:0-41357 GCF_052825245.1 Sagittula sp. | reverse complement strand
CCGTCAAGCGTCCCCGCACTGGTCACCGTCCCCGCCGACGAGTTCAGCGTGTTGAAACCCAGAGTCGCGCCAGCGCCCACCTGGATCGCACTGCCCGAACTCGAACTGTTCGTCAGCGTTTCAATCCCGTTCAGCGTGCCGCCGTTGATTTCGAGCCGGCCTGTGCCGGTGTTGATCAGGCTGTCGCCGCCGATGGCCACCGTGTCGGCCGCGCCGCCGTTGGCCTGGATCAGGCCGGCGTTGCGGATCACCTCGCTGCTGAAATCGCCATCGGTGTTGGCGTCGAGCGTTGCCGAGCCGGAGAAGGCCAAGGTGCCGTTGTTCAGGATGTTGCCGACGGACTGGACGGTCGCGCCGTCGCCAATGTCGAGCGCACCGTCATTGGTCAGGTCGCCGTCGCTGAGCAAGCCGTTGAGCGTGTTTTCAAGTGTCGAGCCCGCGGACACGTTGACCGTGCCGCCGCTGCCGATGGCGACGGTGTCCGCAGACAGAGCGCGCCCGGTCACACCATCGCCCACCGTCAGGGAGCCCGCGTTGATTGTGACCGCGCCATCGACGGTCAGATCGCCGGCCACCACCTGCGTGTCCGCCGTGGCGGCGGTCTGCTGGGTGTAGCTGCCGCTGCCGTCGGTGCCGTCCCCGATGGTCCCCGAGAGCGACTGCTGAGCGGTGGATTCGTTGACCACGTCGCCGACGATCGTGCCGCCGCCCATGTCGACGACGCCCGCGCCGGTGGTGTTCAGTGCCGTCACGCCGGTGACATCCAGCGTCTGGCCGTTGAGGTTGATCGCGCCCTGGTTCTCGAAGGCTGTGTCCGCACCGCCCGCCGCGACGGTCAGCACGTCGTCGTTGCTGGCGTCGAGGTCGTTCATGTTGATCGTGCCGGTGGCCGAGTTGGTGACCGTCAGCGCGTCGTCGTCGTTGGCGTCCGCCGTCAGGAAGCCCGACCCGTTGAACTCGAGTATGCCGTTGTTCGTCACAGCGCCGTTGTCGACCACGCCCGCGTTGTCTCCGAACGTGTCGGTGGAGCCAACGCCGTTCACGTAGGTGTTGCCCATACCGAAGAAGGTCACGCCGTCGCCGAAGGTCGTGTTGCCGTTGGAGGTCAGCGAGGAGGCGGTCAGGTCGTCGTCGAGAACCAGCGCCGCGCCGCTGTCCACGGTCACGCCGAAGAAGGTGCCCGCGCCGTCTCCGACCACGGTTGCGGCGTCGATGGTTGCCGCGCCGCTGCTGACGGACACGTCGTAGTCCAGCAGCGTGCCCGCGAAGGTCGTCAGGTTCAGCGCGCCGCCTGTGTTCACGTCGAGCGCGTCGATGTCAAAGGTGAACCCGCCGCCTCCGGTGACCGCTACATCGTTTTCCACGAAGCCCGATCCCAGCACCAGCGTGGAAGCGGAGACCGCCACGTTCCCCGCGCCGGAACTGGTGATCGCCGCCGTGCCGGTGTCGGTGAAGCTGCCGCCGATGGTCAGGGTGCCTTCAGTCGTGCCGGTGGTCGCCGGGTTGTCCTGCACGACGATGGCGATGTCGGCGCCGTTGTCGAACTCTGCCGTGCCACCGGCAAGCGTCACGTCGCCGTTGAAGGTGGTGCCTGCCGAAACCACGGCCACACCACCGGTGTTCACGGTGGTGTTGCCGGTTATGTCGCCACTGTCGAAATTCATGACGCCCGCGCTGTTGACCGTCAGGTCGCCCACGAGATCGCCCACGAGGTTCATCGTGTCGGTGCCGACCCCGTCGCTCACGGTAACGCCGCGGGCTCCGCGGACGGTCAGGGTCGTGCCGCCCTGTATGTTGAGAACGCCGCCGTAGACATCGGCATATCCGTCGATCGTGCTGTCGCCCGTGACATTGACGACCCCGGCGGTTCCGGGACGCATTTCGAGCGCGCGCGTGTTGACGATGTCCCCGGCAAGGTTGATCGTGCCGCCCTCGCTCCAGAGGTTGGCGTTGAGTTCGCCGTTCAGGTCCACCTGGCTGATCGTCATGACGCGAAGGCGCGAAGTCGTCAGGGTGGGCGTGTCGCCGCCGCTGCTGCCGTTGATCGTAAAGATCCCCGAATTGACCTGGATTTCACCGCTGACCGAGAAATCGCCGGTCACGGTTGTGTTCGTGCCGCCCGAGTTCTGCCCGAAAGTGCCGAGGATCTGGCCTCCATCCGCAAGGGTGATGCCCGTGGTGCTGGCGGTGAACACCGATCCGTTGACGGTGCCGTTGATCGTCCCCGTCGATGTGCCGCTGTAGACGACCGGCCCGGTTCCGCCGCGCACGTTCAGCGTGTCGTTGATCGTCAGGTCGCCGCCGGTCACCAGGACCTCGTCCGCCGAAGCTTCGGAGTTGACCGTCGTGGACCCGCCGCTGACCGTCAGCCTGCCGGACACGTTGCCGCCCATCTCGCTCGTGGAGGAGGCGGTGGTGACGTCGCCATTCACAGTGCCCTCGATGGAGAGGGCCGACCCCGCACCTGCGTTGACGCTGACGTTCACTCCGCTCGTGCCGATTGTGCCGCCGTCCTGCAGGTCGAGCAGGGCGGACCCTTCCACATCGAGCGTGCCGGCCGCATCGTACTGCAGCGCGCCGCCGCTCACGATCTCCAGCTCGGTGCCGGCGGGACCGTCCAGCGTGACATCGTTGACCGTCACCGTGCTGGCGACCGTCATGGTGCCGCTGTTGACGACAAGGTTGGACGCGCTCGAGAAGTTGGCGCCGTCGATGAGCACGTTGCCGCCGTTCTGCACGACATCGTTGAAGAACGTGCCGCCTCTCAGGGACACAGTCTGGGTGACCGCACCATTCACGACGATGTCGCCCGTGGTCACGACGTCTCCGCTCCCGCCAGCGAGCATCAGGTTTCCTGCGCCTTCGATCGTCGCGCCGTCAACAAGCCTTGCGTAGATTATCGCACTGTCAAAGGCGTTGGTGACGGACAGCGTGCCCGTCACATCCAGCTGGTCATCCGAAGTCGCCGCGTCGATGACGTAACTGCTTGCATCGAAGGTAATGTCGCCGGTGGTGACAGGAGCGCCCTGGCTGATCGTGACGTTGCGGATGAATGCGGTCCCATCGAAGGTGACGTCGTCGCCGTCAACAAAGAAATCGGGTATGGAACCGGTCGTGGTGTTGATCCAGTTTTCGTCACCGACTTCGTCCCAGAAATTGGACTCGGCGCCTGTCCAGATCAAATCGTCGGCGTTCGCCTGTCCGCCGATCAACAGCGTTGCGCCCGAGGCCAGCACGAACACAAGTTCGGTCGCGCGTCCCAGGCGGCAGCGATGTCTCAGAGAACGCTGACGAATTCCGACCTGATGACGGGAGTGCAGGAGGTCCACGAGTGCGGTGGGGCGAAAGGCAAAGGACATTGCGTACTCCAAAGGGGCAAAAGGAATCTAAATATTGAGGCGGCAGCCTGATCGGCCACGACACTTTAGGGCGGGTCCCCCTGGGTCAAGGGAAAAGGACCCGGTTCTCCTGATGCGCCCGCGACCCTTGCGAAAAGGTCGCGGTCGTCGTTCCGGGAACTCGTTGGTCTTGGTCCGGGCTCCTGTTGGACGCGGTAGGGAATCGTCCGTCGCCTTGGAGTGCGGGTTGAGGAACGGTGCCGCGTCCGCGAAATCGATGAACCTTCTGCATGCCAGGGTAAGGACCGTGCCTCCGCGCTGGCTACACCCTTCGGTTGTTCATGGGGGTGTGTGGCCTGTGGTTTGCTGATGGGGATGTGTCCCTCGTCTGTCTCTTGCCGACGCTCTTGTCCGGAGGCGCCCGCGCGCTGCCTTCGGGTAGATCTTCACGGGGGCGGGTGAAGGATGGGACGCGGAGGCGGGATGGCAAAATGCAGCCGGGCCGGTGTTGAAGTTCATCAATATCTTGGGTTCAAAATGCCATTTCATCCAAATTGGATAAAAGCCGGCGGTTATTTTTGGCGCGCTCATTTCTCTTATTCCAAACGGCCGGCGCGACAGGTGAAAACAACCAGTGGGAGAAATTAACCTTTAAATTTATTTTTTTAGGTGCTGTGGATGTGAGTCTCGCATAGGTTGTTTGCCGATTTTCCTGATCTGAACTCCTGACAGGCTCAAAGGGTGTCTATTTGATGTCTGTTTTATTTCATGCAGGGCGGGCGCAGATTTGTTTCTGTGGGGCAATGCGGCGCAAAGTGTGCGATTCACCCTTGGCTCTCCTGTGACAGGGGAGTTGTATAATTTTCAGTTGGTTGAGTGAAGTCGTATCGACATGCGACACAATTTTGGTTGGGAGAATTTTTTTCAGATTTTCCCGCATAGATTACATTAACGGATATTTCACGGAAGGCTGGGCGTGCCAATCCGTGCCGATTTTGCGATCTTCGATTGCCAGTTTTCTTTATGAACGGTTTGGAAAGATATTCATAAAAATCATACACTTGTAGAATTACGCCCGTTACTTTTACGCTGGGGTGTTGTCGCGCCATTCTCGTTAACCTTGCGGCAGCCTTACCTCCTGAGAACAAAGGTTTTTTTGAAGTCGTTATCGATTTATTCGGATCGTTGTTGTCGTCGTGCTGTATTGGACCTTATGGAAAAAAACGTTGCTTCATAAATCTCATTGGTTAATCAATTGTTTCCAGCACGCGAATCCGCGTGCGCCGAAAAACGGGGGTTTCGGCCTTCCATTGAGTAAATCGAGTGCTCCGGTCAGCCGCCGGAGGGATCGCCATTTCTGGCGAGGTGTTTCGCTGTGTCAAAATTTGGCGAAATGAATTTTTGGGGAGTATGTATGAACTGCCTTCCCCTGCAAGTGACTTGTCGATGCGCCGCTGACCCTGCTTCTATGTATTCGGTCTTTCTTCGGGGCGGTTCGTTTTGCCCCTGACCAAGATGGGAAGTCGCGCGTCCTGTGTCTCGTTAAACCATCGGCACTTCAGGGGCCATACTCCCCATCAGACTGACAGAACGCCGATCGGTCGTTGGTCCATCTCCTCCTCGCTCGCAGATTCCTTTGCTCTCAGTTGTGTTACGGTCCGACTACAGGCCGCTCAGTGCATTGGGTTGATACCGCTCTCTCTTCGTCAATACAGCCCAGGCAATACGTGCCATCTTGTTGGCCATTGCGACCGCCGCGACGTTGACATGCGCTCGCTCCTTCAAGCGGTCGGCCCATGCCGCTATCGGCGACGTCCTGTCGCGCACGAGATGCAGCACGGTTCGGGCCCCGTGAATGAAGAGTTTCCTCAAGTATCGATTGCCGTGCTTCGAGATACCGATCAGCTTGGCCTTGCCACCTGTCGTGATCTGTCGCGGCACCAGGCCGAGCCATGCGGCGAGATCACGTCCTTTGCCGAAACTGCTGCCGGTACCGACCGCAGCCACGAGCGCCGTCGCAATCGTCGGGCCGACGCCGGGGATCTCCATCAGCCTCTGCATATCGGCATCCGTTTTGGCCAATACTCTGATCTCGGCATCGATGGCCGAGATCCGGCCATTGATCACGCTTAGCTCTGACGCCATGTCCGACAGAAGCGTAAGCATCCGACGTGAAAGATCGTCGGTGCCCACTGCGGTCAATCTGATCAGTTCCTTTTGGAAGACATGGCGTCCCGTTCCAATCCGAATGCCGCGTTCCATCAGGAAGCCGCGGCCCTGATTTATCAGCCGTGTCCTGTCGCTCACCAGTCGTTCCCGCGCCCGGTGCAGAGCCTGAAGGTCGAGCTGTTCCTCTGTTTTGATTGCTACGAATGCCATCGTCGGGCGCGTCGCAGCCTCTGCAATTGCTTCCGCATCACGGTCATCGTTCTTGTGAACCTTGACGTACGGCCGGACATAGAGCGGCGACATCAGCCGAGGCTCATGTCCGTTCTGAAGACAAAACCGCCCGATGTGATGCGCCCCGCCGCAGGCTTCCATGGCAACGATGCAGGGCGGAAGCTTATCAAGAAAGTCCAGCAGCCGATGCCGCTGGAGACGTTTACGAAACACGATTGCTCCTGCCTCATCCAGCCCGGCAAGACTGCAAACGGTCTTGCCCAGATCAATGCCCAGAACCTTGATGTCCATCAGATGCTCCTCTCTCCACCTATGCCCGCCACAATAACAGCGGGTTGGTGGGAAGGCAGTTCATCCCATTAAACCATGCCTGCGACCATTGAACTGATCAACGCCACCAGCGGCACCACGACCTACGCGACATTGCAGGAAGCCGTGGACGCGGCGGCGAGCGGGGATACCATTGAAATCACTGGCGGCGGCGTATTGACCGAGCAGGTGATCATCGAAGGCAAGGACCTGACCATCAACGGCAACGGCGTCACCATCGAAATGCCGTCCCCGCCAACACTTACACTGCTCGCGGACACCCACGGCGGATCCCGTGACCGGGCCGCGGTCATCACCGTGATCGACGGAGATGTGGACATCACGGGCGTGACGGTCGACGGCGCTGGTCTGGGCAACGACATGCCCGGAACCGCTTCCACCTCGGCCACCCGGGCGCCGGATTACGAGGGCATCCTCTACGTCAATGCCGAAGGCACCATGGACGGAGTCACCGTGACGGGCGTCCGCGATGCCTATGTCGGCGGCCAGGTCAGCGGCAACCAGCGCGGTGTCGCGGTGGTCGTGCTCAACACCGACGGCACGCCGCGGAGCGTGACCTTCCAGAACGGCACGGTCGAGGACTTCCAGAAGAACGGCTTCGTCGGCGACGGGGAAGGGCTGACCTTCTCGGTGCTGGACTCCACGGTCACGGGCGGCGGGTTCCTTGTCGGCAGTGGCGCGCAGGCGCAGAACGGCATTCAGGTCAGCGGCGGCGCGGTGGGCATCATCGACGGCAACACGGTCGAAGAGATCGGTTACACGCGCGGCGACTGGTCGACTTCGGGCGTGCTGGCCTACGCGGCCGGCGACGGCACTGTGATCACCAACAACACCTTCACCGGCGCGACGTCGGGTGGGTCGCAAATGGCGACGACGCATATCCCGATCTACGTCTACGGCGAGACCGACAACGCCGTGGTGACGGGAAACAACTTCGATCACACCGTGTTCGGCGTTGTCTTCTCGAACAACACCGACGATCCGACCGTTTCGGGCAACACCTGGACAAACCAGTACGAATCCGTGACCGAGACGACGAACAACGCCGTCTGGACCGCGTCGCAGTACGAGATCTACGCCGAGGCCAACGACTCGGCTCTGAACGTCACGCTGGCGGACGGCGACGACTACGTGGTCGGCACCGACTTCGCCGACACCGTCGACCTGGGCGGCGGCAACGACTATGCCGAGGGCGGCCTCGGCGCTGACACTTTGTCTGGCGGTCAGGGTCTGGACACGCTTCTCGGCGGTGACGGCGACGACGTTCTGGACGGGGAAGAGAACCCGGACAGCATCGAAGGCGGTGCGGGTGACGATCACCTGATCGGGGGTGGCAACACCGACGTGCTGAACGGCGGGGCGGACAACGACCTGATCGAGGGCGGCATCGGCGCCGACAGCATCGACGGCGGCACCGGCAACGACACGATCATCGCGCAGGGCTACGATTCCATCGACGGCGGTGCGGGCACCGACGTGCTGGAGATCAGCGAGTTCGCCGGCATGGACGCGGCGGCGCTGGCGCCCCTGATGGCGGCCCCGGACGTGTCCGGGCTGCAGGGAGTGATGGCGGCGCAGGGCATCACGCTGACCTCGGCCTCCGTCACCGGCGGCGTGCTCAGCTACGAGGCCTTCCTGACTTCCGATCCCACGGGCACCCAGTCGGTGACCGGCGTCGAGGTGCTGAAGGTCGCGGGCAGCGGCGGCGACACTTTCCTGGTCTTCGAGGGCATGTCGATCGCGGCGGCCATCGCGGCGGCGGACGAGGGCGACACCATCCTGCTGGGCGCGGGGACCTTCTCGCTGACCGGGGAGCTGACCATCTCCAAGGGCATCACGCTGGCGGGCGCCGGGGAAGGGGTGACCATCCTCGACCGCGACGGCTCGGGCTACGGCATCCATGTCACCACCGATGACGTCACGCTGTCGGACTTCACGCTGGACGCGTCCGGCCTGACGACGCCGGGCGGCTACGGGATCAAGGTCTCGCCGGGCGGGTCGGCGACCTCGCTCAGCGGCTTCACCGCGCAAGACGTGACCGTCTTCGGCGCCGCGCGCAGCGAGATCGACCTGAACGGCGTGGACGATTCCAGCCTGATCCGGGTCACTGCGGACGGCGGCTCCGGCGGGTCGGCGGGGGTCGGCATCGCGATGTCGGACAGCACCGGCATCCTGCTCGAGGACATCACCACGCTGAACAACAACTGGGGTTCGGTGGGGCTCTACTCCGCGGGCCGCAGCTACGAAGCGGGCACCAGCGGGATCACCTTCGCGGGGTCTTACAGCTCGAACGAGGTCATCGGGATCTACGCCGATGAGGAGGTCGACAGCGGCAGCGGGCAGCGCACCGTCGTCGAGGACATCGATTTTTCGGGGATCTACAGCGAGGTCTTCAAGGTCCAGAACCCCGACTGGCGCAACGGCGGGGATGGCCGGGGCGAGGACTTCACCTTCTTCTTCGGCAGCCTCGAGGACGCCGAGGCCTTCGCCTTCTCACTCACGGACAACAACGGCACCGACGTCTCGGGCTCTTCGGTGATCTCCATGGCCGGCACGGCGTCGGACGTGGACGCCGAGGGCGGCGACACTTGGTACGTCTATGACGGCATGTCGATCCAGGCGATCATCGATCTGGCCAGCGCGGGCGACACGATCGTCGTCAACGCCGGCACCTACGAGGAGAACCTGACGCTCGGCAAGCAGCTCACCCTCGTCGGTCCGCAGGCGGGCGTCGGCGGTACCGACGGGGCGCGCGGCGCCGAGGCCGTGATCGCGGGCAGCGTCTCGTTCAACGGCGGCTCGGACGGCTCGACGCTCGACGGCTTCCGGGTCGAGGACGGCGCGCTGACCGGGTCGAGCCTGGTCTACGTGGGCGTCGACGGCATCACCGTCACCAACTCGGTCCTGGACGGCGACTACCCGACCGACAGCGGCACGCGCGGCATCCTGACCGCGGGCACCGCCGACGACCTCACGGTCAGCGACAACCTCATCACCGAGGTGCGTTCGGGCATCTACTTCAATGTCGGCACCGGAGCCGTCGTCACCGGCAACAGCTTCGTGGCGAACGGCAACGGCATCAACGCCGACGGCCCGCAGATGACCGACATCTCCGGCAACATCTTCGACGGCTCGGCCGGGGCGCAGATCGCGCTCGGGGCGACCGAAGACCCCTCCGACTTCGGCGGGTTCATCGGCGCGAACACCTTCCTGCCGGAAGGCACGGGTGTCTCCATCTACCCGCTCTCCTCGCTGCCGGACGGCGCCGAGGTGCTCGGGACGGAGAACGCCGACAGTTTCCGCGGCGACATCGTCGCGAACTGGGTGAACCCGAACGAACAGTACTTCGACGGGCGGGGCG
Organism: Sagittula sp.; assembly: GCF_052825245.1. Lineage (NCBI taxonomy): Bacteria > Pseudomonadati > Pseudomonadota > Alphaproteobacteria > Rhodobacterales > Roseobacteraceae > Sagittula > Sagittula sp. Next base: position 31,928 of record NZ_JBRBWD010000019.1, on the reverse strand, counting down.
GCAACGACTCCATCCGCACCGGGGCGGGTGACGACACCGCGCTCGGCGGCGAGGGCAACGACTACATCGACGGCGGTGCGGGCAACGACAGCCTGTCCGGCGGCGAGGGCGACGACACCATCGTGGTGGGCGCGGGCACCGACGTCATGGACGGCGGCGCGGGCACCGACCTGGTGGATGCCTCCGCCCAGACCGGGGCGGTCAGCATCGACCTCGCGGCGAACCAGCTGTCCTTCATCGTGCCGGGCACCGGGCTTGCGGCGGGCACAGGCGCGGGCCTGAACGGCCTGACCGGGTTCGAGAACATGGCGGGCGGTTCTGCGGCGGACCAGCTTCTGGGCGACGGCGGCGACAACGTGATCTTCGTCAGCGCCGGCGACGACCAGATCGACGGCCGTGCCGGAACCGACACCTATGACCTCTCGGCCGACGACGGCGGCGTGACCGTGGATCTCGCGGCGGGCACCTCCGCCAAGAGCATCGGCGGCAACGACTCCATCGCGGGCATCGAGAACGTGATCACCGGGGACGGTGACGACGATGTCACCGGCGACGCCTCGGCCAACCTGCTGGAGACCGGTGACGGTGCCGATACCGTCGACGGCGGCGAAGGCAGCGACAGCATCGACGGCGGCATGGGCGACGACGAACTCACCGGCGGGGCCGGGGACGACAGCATCACCGGCGGCGCGGGCACCGATACGGCGGTGATCGGCGACGACTTCGCGGGGGCCACCTTTGCGCAGGACGGCACCAGCGTCACGGTGGTCAGCGCCGACGGCACCGATGTGCTGACCGGGGTCGAACTGCTGGAGTTCGACGACGTGACCGTGGGCGCCATCCTCGGCGACGACGGCAACGCGACGGACGAGGACACGGCGGTCACGGGCAACGTGCTGGCCAACGACTTCGACCTCGACTTCGAGGGGCTGACGGTGATCGAGGGCAACGGCCAGGCGCTTTCGGGCGGCACGCTGACCTTCACCACGGCAAACGGCGCTTCTGTGACGCTGAACGACGACGGCAGCTACAGCTATGACCCAAGCGGCGCCTTCGACGCGCTGAACGAAGGCGAGGCCGGGACCGACAGCTTCACCTACACGGTGGAGGAGGACGACGGCACCACGGCGACCGCCACTGTGACAATCGACCTGACGGGCGTGAACGATGCGCCGGTCATGGTCGACGGCAATGGTGCAGCGGACGAGGACGGCGCGGCCATCGTGGTCGATCTCTCGGCGCTCGGCTCCGACGCCGATGCCGAGAACGACGGCAGCGACCTGACCTACACCATCACCACGGCGCCGGGCGCGGGCGAAGGATCGGCGGAGATCACGGGCAGCAGCCTGACCTACGATCCGGGCAGCGACTTCCAGGGGCTCGCCGCGGGCGAGGAAGCCTTCGTCACCATCGGCGTGACCGCGACGGATGCGCAGACCGCCACCTCGAACGAGGGGACGATCACCATCACCGTCACTGGCACGAACGACGACCCGACGCTGACGGCGGGGGCCTTCTCGGTCTCCGAGGACAGCGGCGCGACCAGCTTCGACCTGAGCGGGCTGGCCGATGACATCGACAGCGACAACGACGGCGCCGATCTGACGTACTCCGTCGTCAGCGGGCCGGGCGTGATCGTCAACGGCACGGAACTGAGCTTCGACACCGCGGGCGGCTACGAGTACCTCGACGACGGCGAGACCGAAGAGGTCACGATCCGCGTGCAGGTCGAGGATGCCCATGGCGCCACGGCGGAGGCCGACATGGTGGTAACCGTCACCGGCGTCAACGATGCGCCGGAGAGCGGCCCGACCACCGCAGACGTGGTGGAGGCCAACGGTGCCACCGCGACGGTCGATGCGGCGACGCTGCTGTCGGAGGCAACGGATGTCGACGGCGACACGCTGAGCGTGGTCGCGGCCTCCGTGACGCAGGACACGGGTTCCAGCGACCGCGACCTGGGCGGGGCCTTCACCGTGGGGGCGGACGGGGCGATCAGCTTTGACCTCGACCTCTTCGACGACCTCGACGAGAACGACGTCGAGACCCTGACCTTCACCTACGACATCACCGACGGTGACGAGACGGTCTCCACCTCGGTCGTGGTCACGGTCACCGGCACCAACGACGACCCGGTGGTGACGGCGCAGACGGAGAACGACACGCCCGACATCGGCGAGGACGCGGGCCTCACCACGGTGGTCGACCTTGCGACGATCACCACGGACGTGGACGGCAACGACCTGCCGGCGGACCTGACCTACACGCTCGACCCGGGCTATACGGGCGGCGGGGTGTTCTCGCTCGACGGCACGGTGCTGGAGTTCGACCCGAACGGCGACTTCGACGCGCTCGACGTGGATGACGAGGGCTTCGTCACCATCGCGGTGACGGCGACCGACGCGCAGGGTGGCAGCCATACGGCCAACATCTCCTTGCGGGTGACGGGCGAGAACGACGCGCCCGAGTTCACCGGCATCGGCGACGCCAGCCCGCCGATCGTCCCCGAGGACGGCCCGGGCTTCCTGATCGTCGACCTTGCCGACATCACCACCGATGCGGACGGCGACGACCTGCCGGCGGACCTGACCTACTCCTTCGATGCGGGCTACGCCGGAGGCGGCACGTTCTCCCTCGTCGGGACCGAACTGTGGTTCGATCCGGACGGCGACTTCGAGTACCTCGATGACCCGTTCGACCGCGAGGAGGTGACCATCGGCGTGACCGTCGAGGACGCGCAGGGCGGCAGCAACTCGGTCGACATCACCTTCGAGGTGGCGGGCGCCGAGGACGATCCGGTGCTTGCCGGGATCGTGGGCATCGCGGCCTCGGTGTCGGAGGACGCCTCCGGTGCGACCACCGTGGCCGACCTTGCGGCACTGGCCACGGACGCGGATGCCGACGCGGTGCTCAGCTTCTCGCTGGGCAGCTACGCCGGACCGGGCAGCTTCGCCCTCGACGGGACCGACCTGACCTTCGATCCGGCGGGCGGGTTCGAGTACCTGGCCGACGGCGAGACCGCGCAGGCCAGCATCGAGGTCACCGTGACCGACGCGGAAGGCAACTCCGATACCGCCACCTATACGGTAGAGATCACCGGTGCCGACGATCCCGTCCTGGTCTCCGGCCCGGTGTCGGAGAGCGTCTCGGAGGACGACGGCACTGTCACCATCGACGCGGCGGCGCTGCTGGCCAACGCCTCCACCGCGGACACGTCGGACGAACTGTCGATCCAGAACCTGGTGCGGACCGACGGTGGCCGGGCGATCCCGGGCATCACCATCAGCGACACGGGCGGCATCAGCTTCGATGCCGGTGCGTTCAACGATCTGGCCGATGGCGAGAGCGAGGTGCTGACCTTCACCTACGACGTGTCCGACGGTGTCGGCGCGCCGGTGTCGAGCTCCGTGTCGGTCACGGTGAACGGGGCCAACGACGCGCCGGCGATCTTCGATCTCGGCTCGTTCATCAACTCCGACAACAACTGGACGACCACCGCCTCCGAGACCTCGATCACCGAGGACACGGCGACCGGCTACAGCGGCAACGCCATCGTGGTGTTCGAGGACGTGGACACCACCGACACCGCCTCCGTCTCGGTCAGCTTCTCGCTGAGCGGCGATGCGGCGGAACTGGCCACGCCGACGCAGCTCATGCTGCTGGAATCGGCGCTGCAGCCGACCGGCGCCACGAGCGGCCTGCACTCTGGGGGGCTGTTGAACGTGCCCTTCAGTTTCGGCCTGTCGAACGCGGTGCTGGGCTTCCTCAGCGCGGGTGACACGGCGGTCGGCACGTGGACGGTGACGGTGAGCGACGGGCTGGCCACGGACAGCTACGACTTCGTCGTCGACCTGATCGGTGCCAACGATCCGGTCACCGCGGTGGATGACGCCGTGACGGTGGACGAGGACGAGTCGATCGACCTGACGGCGCTGGTGCTCGGCAACGACACCGACCTCGATCCGGCCGACGTGCTCTCCGTCTCGGCGATCAACACCACCGGCACGGCGGGCACCGTCTCGCTGGTCGGCGGGGTTCTCACCTACGACGCGAATGGCGCCTTCGACTACCTCGAGGCCGGCGAGACCGCGACCGACACCTTCACCTACACGGTGTCGGACGGCAACGGCGGCACCGACACGGCAACGGTCACCGTCACCGTCGACGGCAAGACGTCGACCATCAACGGGACAGAGGGCGCCGACAGCCTCACCGGCACCGAGGGCAACGACATCATGAACGGCCTCGCCGGGGATGATACGCTGCTCGGCGGGTCCGGTGACGACACCATGGACGGCGGAGACGGCAAGGACCTGATGCGCGGTCAGAACGGCAACGACCAGATCAACGGGGGCGACCAGACCGACATCATCTACGGCGGCAACCAGGACGATGTGCTTTATGGCAACGGCGGCGACGACTTCGTCTTCGGCCAGGCGGGCAACGACTCCATGTGGGGCGGTGACGGCCACGATGTCCTGAACGGCATCAACGGCGACGACGAGATGTTCGGCGAGGCCGGGAACGACAGCCTGTACGGTGGCGGCGGCGACGACATGCTCAACGGCGGCGACGGCGACGACACCCTCGATGGCCAGTGGCGGAACGACGTGCTGACCGGTGGCGCAGGGGCGGATTGCTTCAAGTTCACCACCGCGGGTGACATGGACACCATCACCGACTTCGAGGATGGCATCGATGTTCTGGACTTCTCCGCCGACGGGTTGGGCTTCGCCGACTTCACCGTGGCGGAATACGGCGGCGGTGCAGGCACGGTGCTGACCGGGGGTGGCTACACCGTCTTCCTCGAAGGCGTAGACACCATCGATATCGATACCGGCGACTTCGTCTGACGGGGAACCCCGGTCTGAAAATGAAGCCGCCCCCTGCATTGTGCGGGGGGCGGTTTTTCCTGGTAGGAGGGGTTCGTGTCGCCGCGGAGGATGCGCGTGTAACGCGCCGACCCGAATGGGTTTTCCCGGGGTGCGCGCGGCGCGTGCGGCTCAGCCGAGGAAGCGCATGCCGCGGTCCAGGCCCTCGAGCGTCATCGGTACCATGCGATCCTCGAAGATCTCGCGGATCATGTGGATGCTTCGCGTGTATTGCCAATGGCTTGGCGGCACCGGGTTGATCCAGAGGTGGTTCGGCCACTGGTCGCGGGCGCGGCGCAGCCAGACGTGCCCGGCCTCCTGATTCCAGTGCTCGTTGGCGCCTCCGGCATGCGAGATCTCGTAGGGGGACATGCTGGCATCGCCCACGAAAATGCATTTGTAATCAGGGCCGTAGGTGTTCAGCACGTCCCAGGTGGCGGTCTGCGCGTCCCAGCGGCGGCGGTTGTCGCGCCAGACGCCGTCATAAAGGCAGTTGTGGAAGTAGTAGTGTTCGAGGTGCTTGAATTCTGCCCGGGCGGCGGAGAACAGCTCTTCCACGACCTTGATGTGGGGGTCCATGCTGCCGCCAACGTCCAGAAACAAAAGGACTTTCACCGCGTTGTGCCGTTCCGGCCGGGTCTTCACGTCGAGGTAGCCATTGTGGGCCGTGGCGCGGATGGTGCCGTCTAGGTCGAGCTCTTCGTGGGCGCCCTCGCGGACCCAGCGGCGCAGGCGTTTCAGTGCCACCTTGATGTTGCGCGTGCCCAGCTCGACCCCGTCGTCGAGGTTGCGGAATTCCCTTTTGTCCCAGACCTTTACGGCGCGCTGGTGACGCGATTCCCTTTGCCCGATCCGGACGCCTTCGGGGTTGTAGCCATAGGCGCCGAAGGGCGAGGTGCCGGCGGTGCCGACCCATTTGGAACCGCCCTGGTGCCGGCCCTTCTGCTCTTCGAGGCGCTTCTTCAGCGTCTCCATCAGCTTGTCGAAACCGCCCATGGCCTCGATCTCGGCCTTCTGTTCCTCGGTCAGGTGCTTCTCGGCCAGCTTGGTCAGCCAGTCGTCGGGGAGGTCCACGGCCTGCAGCACCTGTTCGACGCCGATCTCTTCCAAGCCCTTGAAAGCATGGGAGAACGCGCGGTCGAAACGGTCGAGGTGCCGCTCGTCCTTCACCATGGCGGTGCGGGCGAGATAGTAGAACGCCTCCACGTCATAGGTGGCGAGACCGGCGGACATGCCTTCGAGGAAGGTCAGGTACTCGCGGAGGCTGACCGGCACACCGGCCTTGCGCAGGGCTTCGTAGAAGGGAACGAACATGGGGGATTTGTAGGCCCGCGCCGCAGGCGGAACAAGGACCGTTAACGCAAGCGCGGTTAACGGTGCGCGCGGCAGGGTTAACGCCGCGGACGATCCGCCCATCTGGTGGGCGCAGTGGCCCGGTCCACAAGTGCGGAAGCGGATCGCAACGAAGGTTGACGCGCTGGAAGGGGTGAACCGGCCGGTTCGACCCCTCGTAACGGCCGGTTGGTAACCTTTGCGCCCGGTGGCGCCGTGACGTTGCGTCGGAAAGGGTTAACGGAGCAGGCCGGGCTACGGGCCGGGACGTCTCAGGGGCGGTCCCTCAGGGGGCGATCCCTCAGGCGGCGAGCTTCTCGATCACGATAGTCAGGATCAGGCCCAGGAGCGCGAAGGCGATGGCATAGATCGTCGCGTACTGCACGACGTCGAGCTTGTTGCCCTTGAGGCGGGCCGCGTTCAGCCCGCCGATGATTGCGCCGGCCAGTGCCGCGATGAGGACGATCATAGTGAGCCGGGTCTCCGTCGTGCCGGGTTCAGGGAGCCGACCTCGCGCAGTTTCGCACGCACTGCCCAATCAGCGCCGAACCCGTACCGTGCCCAGCCCAGGGAGTCCAGCCGGACGGCTCGGGCCTCTGTCGGGCGGCCGGCGAGGTCCAGCGCCTCCGCGCGCAGCATCATGAGCGTCGCGAGCAGGGCGGCGTTTTCATGACGTGCGGCGGTGTCGAGATGCGGCGTCAGAAGGTAGAGCGCATCGTCGGTGCGGCCGGAACTGATCGCATAGGCGGCAAGCTGCGAGGCGACGTAGGCGCGGTGCAGGGCGGTGTCGGGACGGTTGCCGAAGTAGCGCTGCGCCAGCACGAAGTGGTCCTGCGCCGTGGCCGGATCGATGGACTGCAGCAGCCGGCCCATGGCGTAGTGCGAGAAGGCGCGGCGGTGGTCGGTCCAGCCCATGGCGGTGGCGACCTTCAGTGCCTCGGAGGCGGCGTTGCGGCGCTGCGCGGGGTTGGCGCCGGGCCCGAGCGCGGTCTGCACCGCTTCGATCCAGACGCGGGGCGTTTTCGACAGGCGCTGCGGCGCGCCGTTCTGGCCGCGCGGGTTGATGCGGGCGAAGATCGCGGGCAGGCGGTCGGCGACGTCGTTCCGGCTCATCCCGGTGCGCAGCGACGGGTCGTAGTAGGCGCGCAGGATCGTCATGTCGTAGCCGGTCAGGACGGTGTGCACGTTGTCGTCGTTGAACACGCTGTCGGGCAGGCGGTAGAGGTCGTTGAGCGGGCCGAGCGCCTGGGCCAGTTCCTCGTGCAGGCAGTCGCGGATTTCCTGCGGCGCGCTGTCGGCGGGGATGAAGATGGCGAGGCGGTCGCGCGATTTCAGCTGCGACCAGCTTGTCTGGCGGGTATTGCGCGCGCCCTTGTATTCCGCCAGCGACGAGACGTTCGGCACCACGAAGCAGGCGGCGGAGGGCAGGGCCTTGCGGATGTCATCGCGCGTCACGGCCTGGATGGTGATATTGGCGTTGGCCGCGCCGACCTGCGAGACGTTGATCCCGGCCTCGGTCCGCAGGCGGTGCAGCAGGCGGCTGAGATCGGGGCCGAGCGAGACCGGCGCCTGGCCGGTGACACGCACGGTGATCGGCCCTTCGAAGCGGGTGAAGGTGGTCAGCGGGCGGCCGGATTCCAGTGCGAACGACAGGTCGAGGAAGTCGCGGGCGAGGTCGGTGTTCGACGCCGCGGGGACCGAGGGGCGCGGCACCGAGAAGCTTTTCATCGGCGGCAGCGAGGCGCTGGATTCGACGGCGGATGCGGCACGCGAGGCGGTGTCGTTCGAGGCGACAGGCATGCAGGCGCCCAGCAACAGGTACAGCGGGAGCAGGTAACGACGTGCTTTGCGCATTACGGCCTCTGGTACTTGATGAACGGGGTGACGACGCCGATCCGGTCATAAAGGACGCGGGCGGTTTCGTTGAACTCCTGAGTCAACCAGTAGACGGAGGGCGCCCCGTAGCTGTCGGCGGCGGCATAGACCGCCTCGATCAGCGCGCGGCCGACACCCTTGCCGCGCATCTCCGGCACGGCGTAGAGGTCCTGCAGGTAGCAGACGTCCTCTATCTTCCAGCCGTGTCGGTGGAACAGGTAGTGCGTCAGGCCCACGAGGCGGCCGTCGTGTTCGGCGACCAGCGCGCGGAAGTCGCGCGGGTCGTCGCCGAGGAGGCGCGCAAAGGTGGAGGCGTAGACCTGCTCGGTCACGGTGCTCTCGTAGAAGGCGAGGTACGCCGTCCAGAGTTCACGCCAAGCCGGTTCATCCTCCGCACGCAATGCGCGCACGGTCAGAGCCGTATCGTGGGACACTATGTAAGCCTGCCTGCTTTTTGGTTGCTCGGATTGTTGAACCATCCGAGGTTTTTCTGTCCTCTTGGTGAATACTATAGGGCAAAACCGGGATTTGTGCCCAGACGATTAACAAAGTGGTAATGAAATTTTCCCGTTCGCGGGATTTTTTGAATTATGTTTATTCGTTTCAAATGGTTGCACTGTGCAGTTGGGCAACAGGGATTTCGTCAACCATTGTTAATGGGGGGTAAACAGAGGGGCGGACAATGGCGGTATTGAGGCGCCGCCGGATACGCGCCGCAGTTCGTTCCGGGTGGTTCCGGGGGCGTCCGGGTCTTGCGGCGGGCGGGCTCAGGCCAGCCAGGCCAGCGAGATCAGCGAGAGCGTGGAGGTCCAGACGATGACCGGCGCGATGGCATCGGTGCGCACGCCATGGAGGAGTGCCAGCGAAAAGGCCATGGCGCCGGAGGGTCCGGCGGCGGTCAGGGTGAAGAGGTCGTGCCAGGTCTCGGGCGGCTCCAGCAGGGACAGCGTGGCCCAGACCAGCGCCGGGAAGGCGATGAGCTTCAGCCCCGCGCTGGTCGCGATCACCGGCGAGACGCGCAGCGAGTGCCCCGAGAGGATCACGCCGAGCGCAAAGAGCGTCAGCGGCGCCGCGGCCTGACCGGCGAAGTGCATGGCGGTCAGCAGCGGTTCGGGCAGGGGGATCGCGGCGAGGTTCAGCACGAGGCCCAGCAGGATCGCCATCAGCACCGGGTTCATCGCCAGCCGCTGCCATGCGGGCGGCGCGCCGGGCGCCCGGCCCGCGATCAGGTCGGCGGTGACGATGAAGAACGAGAAGGACACCGCGCTGTCCCAGGCCACGATGGCGGTGACGGGCAGGGCGGCGGCCTCGCCGTAGATCAGGAAGGAGATCGGCCAGATATAAAGGAGCGTGTTCACGAAGATCGTCGCCATCGCGAGCAGCCAGCTTTCCAGCGGTTCGCGGCGGAAGACGCGGCGCATCACGAGGTAGGCGGCGGTGAACAGCCCGACCTGGCAGAGGGCATAGACCCCCAGCACGTCGGCGCGGAAGGCGGACCAGTCCAGACCGGCGATCAGCGGCATGATCAGCGGCGGCTGCATGACCATGAAGGCGATGCGGTTGGCGGTCGTGGCCTCCGCCTTCGACACGAAGGAGATCCGCCCGAGGAGGAACCCCAGCGCCAGCATCGCGAAGACCGGCAGGATGTCATGTGTCAGGACGTGCAGCATGACGGCTGACAGAGCATGGACCGCCGGGGGCTGCAAGTGCGCGCGACGGACGGGATGGAACGCAAGCCCGGCGCCCGTGTTGGGCGGGCAAGGCACCAGATGACACCGGGCAATGACGGAGGCGGGATGTGGACATGGATCCTTGACAACGCGGCGGCGCTGTCGGTGGCGCTCAACGCCGCCATGCTGCTGGTCTGGCTGGCCTACCTGCAGCTTTTCCTGACCAGCATCCGGCGGTCGAACCGGGCGGTGATCCACATCGACATGGCCGCGGGCCAGAACGAGGACGCGCGCTGCATCGTCACCAACATGGGGGCGGACACGGTCTATATCCTCGGCGTGAAGGTCGACCTCGACTGCGACGGCGACGCCCGCGAGGCGCTGGTGACGGACGTGCTGGAAGAGGACGGCCCGCTGGGCGGCGACTTCCGCGAACGCACCAACCAGGGGCCGCTGGCGGGGGGCGAGGCCATGGACATCGGCAGCTTTCACAACATCGTCGACCGGGCCGCGATGCGCATGGGCGAGGACATCAGCCTGACCACCTGCCATTCGGTCGAGATCACCGTGGTGGTGGCCGCGCAGCAGGCGCACCGGCTTCTGGGCGGGCACAAGCGCTACGACATCACGCGCGAGAACGGCGCGCTGCGCTTCCGGTCAGAGGACATCCTGACGCGCCAGATCACCTCTGGCCGCAGACGCCGCCAGCTGGCGCGCGACATCGCCTGCTGAGGTCGGGCCTTGTGCAGGCTTTGGGGCCTTCGGGCGCCCGCCCTTGCCCTTGAGATCCGGATTTTTCCGGGTCGGGCGGTTGAACCCCGGGCCGTGGCATGTTTGGACGCGCGCGACAGTCATTCGGGTGCGCACAGCCCCGGATCCCGAGCCGCGCCTTTCGGCGCCCGACAGGAAGACGCCCCCGAAAGGAGACGCCATGACCGACCTCAGCCTGCGCCGCAACACCGGGCGCGATCTTGCACCGCTTGCGGGACTGCTCGCCGATCCCGGCGACCTCGCGCTGGTCAACCCCAGCGCCCGCCACCCCTTCGATGCCGATGAATGGCATCAGAAGTGGCTGCAGGAGCTCGACGACGAAAGCTTCTACCTCGTGGACGGGCAGGGGCGCGAAGTGGGCTTCTTCGCGCTCCGCGTCGGGGTCGGCCCGGAGGTGCGCCACCTGACCTATGTCTTCGTGGCCGAGGAGATGCGCGGCGGCACCGGCCACCTGATGGCGCGCTGGATCGAGGACGCCGCCCGCGACCTGGGCGCGCTGACCATCACGCTCAAGTGCGAGCTGGACAACCCGGCGGCGCTGCGCGTCTACGAGGCGGCGGGCTTCGAGGAGCTTTCGCGCCGGGGCGGCATGGCGACGATGCGCAAGGACCTGGACTGAAGGACGGCGCGCCCCCCGGATGGGGCGCAGCCTGTCGGCGGAGGGCTTACCTGTCGCGCCGGGCCATGAAGGCCAGGCGTTCGAAGAGGTGGACGTCCTGTTCGTTCTTCAGGAGCGCGCCGTGCAGCTTCGGCAGGGCGGAGGCGCTGTCGCGTTTCAGGTCCTCGGGGGAGAGGTCCTCGGCCAGAAGCAGTTTCAGCCAGTCGAGCACCTCGGAGGTGGAGGGCTTCTTCTTCAGGCCGGGCTGGTCGCGGAGTTCGAAGAACTGCGTCAGCGCCACGGTCAGGAGTTGGTCCTTGATGTCGGGGAAGTGCACGCGGACGATGGCGCGCAGGGTCTCGGGATCGGGGAAGCGGATGTAGTGGAAGAAGCAGCGGCGCAGGAAGGCGTCGGGCAGCTCCTTCTCGTTGTTCGAGGTGATGATGACGATGGGCCGGGTTTCGGCGCGGATCGTCTCTCCGGTCTCGTAAACGTGGAATTCCATCCGGTCGAGTTCCTGCAGCAGGTCGTTCGGGAACTCGATGTCGGCCTTGTCGATCTCGTCGATCAGCAGGACGGTCTTTTCCTTGGCAGAGAAGGCCTGCCAGAGCTTGCCCTTCTTGATGTAGTTGGCCACGTCGTGCACCCGCTCGTCGCCGAGCTGGCTGTCGCGCAGGCGGCTGACGGCGTCGTATTCGTAAAGCCCCTGCTGGGCGCGGGTGGTGGACTTGATGTTCCACTCGATCATCGGGAGGTTCAGCGCCTCGGCCACCTGGCGGGCCAGCTCGGTCTTGCCGGTGCCCGGCTCGCCCTTCACCAGCAGCGGACGTTCGAGGGTGATGGCAGCGTTCACGGCCATGGTGAGGTCGTCTGTGGCGACGTAGGCGTCGGTGCCGTCAAAGCGCATGGGGGTCCTCCGGATCGGTCGCAGAAGGGGTACAGGCGGTATCGGGCGGGTGCAAGCGATGCGCTGGCCACGCGGGCGGGCGGCGGCGCAACTGCCCGATCCCTGCGCGTATCGCGGGCGGCTGCGGGTGGCCGGGCCTTGCCGCAGGTGCAGCGCGGCGGGGCATTCCCGGGTTTGGCGGCGGCGGTCCAAGGGCCGGAAGCGGCGCTGTGAACGGGCTGTGGTCCTGCCGGTCGGGGCGCGGCGGAGAGGGGTTTGCCGAGTCTCCGGAGGGTGCTGATTAAGGGGTTTCGGATGCATGTTCCGGAGGCGCGGATCCGCGCCGCGTCAAGTCAAATCCTGTGGATAACCTTGCGTCACGGGGAGTCGTTCGGGACCGGCTGCGCAGACATCGGGCACGGTCACTTTTCGTTGCACAAGAGGCGCCAAAACCCGGTTCCGGACCCGCTATTGTGTAGTGACAAGGCGCGTTGTTTTGTTTAAGTGCTGCCCGCAGGGGTGCCAGATATCTTAGGAATTTCAAAATGACAGATATTGGCGTTGATGAGGGAGCGGAAATGAAACCTGAAACCTTTCTACCCGAGGACTATCGTCCCGCCGAAGATGAACCTTTCATGAACGAGCGGCAGACGGAGTACTTCCGCCGCAAGCTTCTGAACTGGAAAGCCGAGCTTCTTGCCGACAGCCGCGACACCATCGAGGCACTGCAGGAAGGGACGCGCAACATTCCCGATGTCACCGACCGCGCGAGCGAGGAAACCGACCGCGCGATCGAACTGCGGACCCGGGATCGTCAGCGCAAGCTGGTCAACAAGATCGACGCGGCACTGCGGCGGATCGACGAGGGCGAGTACGGCTACTGCGAAGTGACCGGTGAGCCGATCTCGCTCAAGCGGCTGGACGCGCGTCCGATCGCGACGATGAGCCTCGAGGCGCAGGAACGGCACGAGCGGCGCGAGAAGGTGCATCGCGACGACTGAGCCCCTTCGGGTGGGGCAGCGCCGGTCCTTGCCGGGCCGGCACCGAATGACGGTCCGCGGGGGGCGGTGAACGCCGGCCCCTGTCCGGCCGGGCCTCCGCCAGGCGGATGGGTCCGGAGCGCGGAACGGACCGTGACCTGAATGAGTGCGCCGGGGCCTGTCCCCGGCGCTTTTCTTTGAACGGACGGAAGGACAATCGCTGTGGGGGCTTCGGGCAAGCGGTCGGTGGTTGTGGTCGGCGGAGGCATCGGCGGTCTGGCCGCGGCGTTGTGCCTTTCGGCACGGGGCGCCGAGGTGACCGTGCTGGAGCAGGCGGAGGCGATCCGCGAGGTCGGTGCCGGTATCCAGGTCAGCCCCAACGGTCTGCGCGTGCTGGAGGCGCTGGGGCTGGGCGCGGCCTTCCGCGAGATCAGCGTGCGGGGGCAGGCGGTCAGCCTGCGCGACTATCGCGAGGGCCGCGAGGTCACGCGGCTGGACCTCATGCGGCTGGGCGATGCGCAGTCCTACCGTTTCGTGCACCGCGCCGACCTGATCGAGCTGCTGGCGCGGGCCACGCGCGAACGGGGCGTGGCGATCCGGCTCTTGCAGAAGGTCCGCAAGGTGGTGCCTGGTCCGATGGCGCGCGTGGTGATGTGCAACGGCGACGAGGTGACGGCGCCGCTGGTGGTGGCGGCGGACGGGCTGCATTCGGTCGCGCGGCCGGCGCTCAACGGCGCGGCGGAGCCGTTCTTTACCGGGCAGGTGGCGTGGCGCGCCGTGGTGCCGAACGTGGTCGATCACCCGGCAGAGGCGCGGGTCCACATGGGTCCGGGGCGGCACATGGTCAGCTATCCGCTGCGCGGCGGGGCGATGGTGAACCTCGTGGCGGTCGAGGAGCGCAGCGGCTGGGTCGAGGAGGGCTGGAGCCACACCGACGACCCCGCGAACCTGCGCCGGGCCTTTGCCGGCTTCGGGGGCATGGTGCCCGCGCTGCTGGATGGGGTCGCGACGCCCGGCCTCTGGGGGTTGTTCCGGCATCCGGTGGCGCGGCGCTGGCATGCGGAGGGCGTGGCGCTGGTGGGCGACGCGGCGCATCCGACGCTGCCGTTCCTTGCGCAGGGCGCGAACATGGCGCTGGAGGATGCCTGGGCGCTGGCCGCGGCGGCTGTGCGCGAGGGCGGGCCGCGGCTCGACCTTTACCAGGAGTGGCGGCGGGACCGGGTGAGCCGGGTGATCGCGGCGGCCAATGGCAACGCGTGGAAGTACCACCTGAGCAACCCGCTGGTGCGCGGCGTGGCGCATCTGGGTCTGGGGGTTGCCGGTCGGCTGGCGCCCGCGCGGATGCTGAACCAGTTCGACTGGCTCTACGGTTACGACGTGACCGCGCTGTCCTGAGAGAGGACACCCGGGCCGTCCCGGCGGGCCTGCCGCGAAAAATCCGGGTCCCCATGACTGGAAATTCCCGCCCGTCCGACCGACGTTTGTCCTGTGGCCGTCGTGCGACAGGCGGATTAAGGTCCCGACAGGGAAGAAGGGGGTCTGAATGGAACGCATCGACGGAATTCCGGAGCAGGCGCTGGCGTGGCACCGCGCGGGCAAGGGCGCGGTCCTTGCCACGGTCGTGGAGACATGGGGCTCTGCCCCGCGGCGCGTGGGGTCGCAACTGGCGATCTCGGGCGAGGGGCTGATCGAGGGATCGGTCTCGGGCGGCTGCGTCGAGGGCGCGGTCATCGTGGAGGCTCTGGAGGCACTTGAGGACGGCGACGCCCGCGAGCTGGAGTTCGGCGTCTCGGACGGCGACGCCTTTGCCGTGGGGCTGGCCTGCGGCGGCACGATCCGCGTGCTGGTCGAGCCGGTGGGCAAGGTGATGCCCGAAGGGCTGCTGACAGAGCTTTGCGCCGCGCGCGCGGCCCGCGAGCCGGTGGCCTACGTGGTCGACCTGGAAACCGGGCGGCGCGAGGTGGTGCGCGAGGGCTACGAGACGCGGTTCCGCATGGACCGCTCGGGCTTCGAGGAGGACGGCCGCACCTTCGTGGCGATCCACAACCCGCCCTTGCGGCTGATCGTGGTGGGCGCGGTGCATATCGCGCAGGCGCTGGTGCCGATGGCGCGGATCGCGGGCTACGATCCGATCATCATCGACCCGCGCGAGACCTTCGGGTCGGAGGCGCGCTTTCCCGGCGAACGCATCCTGAACGACTGGCCGGACGAGGCGGTGGAGGCGCTTGGCCTAGACGGGCGCACGGCGCTGGTGTTGCTGACCCACGATCCGAAGCTGGACGATCCGGCGCTGGAGAAGGCGCTGGCGTCGAAATGTTTCTACATCGGCGCGCTGGGGTCGACGCGGACCCACGGCAAGCGGATCACCCGGCTGGAGGCGCAGGGCTTTTCCGAGGAGCAGATCGCCCGCATCCACGGGCCCATAGGTCTGGACATCGGCGCGGCGGGACCGGCGGAGATCGCCGTCTCGGTCATCGCCGAGATGACGCGGGTCCTGAGGAAGGGCGCATGAGGTTCGGGCCGCTGTCGCTGGACGAGGCGGAGGGGGCGGTGCTTGCCAACTCCCAGCCTGCCGGGGGACGGCGGCTGAAGAAGGGCACCGTGCTGGGCGCGGAGGACATCGCGGCGCTGAAGGCCGAGGGGTTCTCGGAGGTGCTGGCGGCGCGGCTCGACCCGGACGACATGTCGGAGGACGCGGCGGCGGAGCGGCTGGCACAGGCGCTGGTGCCCGATCCGAAGCGCGCGGGCCTGCGCCTTGGCCGGGCGGCCACGGGCCGGGTGAACATCCACGCGGAGGCGCCGGGTGTCGTCGAGGTGCTGGCCGACCGCATCCACGCGCTGAACGCCGTCGATCCGATGATCACCGTGGCGACGGTGCCGGAGTGGCAGCGGGTCGGACCGCGGAGCATGGTGGCGACGGTCAAGATCATATCCTACGCGGTGCCTGCCGCGGCACTGGAGGCCGCCTGCCACGCGGGCCAGGGCGCGCTGCGGTTGCGGCGGGTGGTGCATGACACCGCCAAGCTGATCCAGACCGCCGTGACCGCGGACGAGAGCGGCGACAAGGGGCAGGCTGTGACGGCAGAGCGGCTGGACCGTCTGGGCGTACGGCTGGGCGAGAAGCAGGTGGTGCCGCACCGGATCGACGCCCTTGCAGAGGCGATCCGCGCCACGGATGCGGCGGCGGTGCTGATCCTGACCGGCTCTGCCACGTCCGACGCGCGGGACGTGGCACCGGAGGCGCTGCGCGCCGCCGGGGGCGAGGTCACGCATTTCGGGATGCCGGTCGATCCGGGGAACCTGCTGTTCTACGGGCGGCTTGGCGAACGGCCGGTGATCGGCCTGCCGGGCTGCGCCCGCTCGCCCGCGCTGAACGGTGCGGACTGGGTGCTGGAGCGCCTCTTGTGCGGTGTCGAACTGCGCCCCGGCGACGTGGCCCGGATGGGCGTCGGCGGCCTGCTGAAGGAGATCCCGGTGAGGGGCCGTCTGCGCGAGGCGTGAGGGGCGGGCTGTGCCGTGGCTTCCCGGCCGGGTCGGCTGGCGCGTTCGGCGTTTGCGTCTTTGAGAATGTAACCGGGCGCCGCCTGTCCTCTGGCGGCGCCCGGTGCGTTTCTGGCGTTACTCTGCCGGGGTTTCGGCCTTGTCGCGGTGGAAGTCCTCCAGCGCGGGGCGGGTGCCGATGGTGATGTGGTCGATGTCCTCCTGTGCGAGGCCGCGCACCAGCGAGGGGATCATCATGCTGACCAGTATGAAGATCGGCAGGCCGACCACGGTGATCACCTGTTGCAGCGCCGAGAGCCCGGCTTCGCCCGCGAGAATGATGAGCATCGCGGCCACAAGTCCCTCGGCCACACCCCAGAACACGCGCTGGTGCACGGGGCCGGGCGTGGGCGAGCCGGTGCAGAGCATGTCCACCACCAGCGAGGCGGAGTCCGAGGAGGTGGCGAAGAAGATCGCCACGATCACCACGGCGAAGCCCTGGACGAAGGCGGTCAGCGGGAAGTGCTCGAGGAAGGCGAACATCGCGAGCGGTACGCTGTCGGCCACCGCCGCAGAGATCTGGCCTGCCTGGTCGCCCAGGGACGCGCGTGCTGCCGCGCCGATGCCGTCGAACTCCATCGCCTGCCAGCCGAAGATCGCGAACCAGATCAGGGTGAAGAGCGAGGGCGCCATGAGCACGCCGAAGACGAATTCGCGGATCGTCCGCCCGCGCGAAATGCGCGCCACGAAGAGGCCGATGAAGGGCGACCATGTGACGGTCCAGGCCCAGTAGAACACCGTCCAGCCGCCCTGCCAGCCCCAGTCCCCGTTGTCGGGGTTGGTGTCTGCCAGCATGTCGTTCCAGAAGGCGAGGCGCGGCAGGTTGGAAAGGTAGAGGCCTGCCGTCTCGACGATGCCACGCAGCAGGAACAGCGTGGAGCCGAAGGCCAGCACGAAGAACATCAGCGCCACGGCCATGCCGATGTTGAGGTTCGACAGGAGTTTCACCCCCTTGTCGAGGCCCACGACGATGGAGGTGACGGCCACAGCGGTCAGCACGGCGAGGATCAGCACCTGCACGGTCGCGCCGTCCCCGGTGCCGTAGAGCGCGTTCAGACCGGCGGCGATCTGGCTGGAGCCCAGACCCAGCGAGACCGCCACGCCGAAGAGCGTGCCGAGGATCGCGGTGATGTCGATGGCCTTGCCTATTGGGCCGTGGATGCCCTCGCGCAGGAGCGGGTAGAAGACGGAGCTGACGCGGACGGGCAGCTCGTAGCGGTTGATGAAATAGGCGAAGGCGAGGCCGGGCAGGGTGAAGATCGCCCAGGTGTGCAGGCCGAGGTGGTAGATCGCTATGGAGATGGCGTCCTGCGCGGCGTCCTGGCTGTAGGGTTCGACCCCCGGCAGGGGTGGAGTGGCGAAATGCGATATCGGTTCGGCCACGCCCCAGAACATCAGCACCGTGCCGATGCCCCCGGCAAAGAGCATCGTGAACCAGCTGAGGTTGGAATACTCGGGGCGGGAGCCCTTGCGGCCAAGGCGGATGTGGCCATGGCGGGACGCGGCGACCCAGATCAGGAAGCCCAGCCAGACGTTGACGCCGAGGATGAAGAACCATCCGAGGTTGGTGACGATCCAGGCGCGGCCCGCGGCGAAGGCCTCTTCGATGGGATCGGGAAAGATCACCAGCGCCAGAACGAAGAAAAGTGTGAAAGCGGCGGAAATGAAGAAAATCGTAGGATCTGTTTTCAGTCGCAGTTTCTCTGCCAAAGCATGCAAGACATGTCCCCCTTTTGCGGCTTGCTACCTTAGGGCAACGACGGTTTTGGCGGGAATGTTCCGAAAAAATTGCCTACCCGGGGTTGTAAGGCCGGATCGGCGCGGCTGCGCGGGCAATTCATGCCCTGACTGTGCGGGACTGTTCGCCGGGGGCATAGTGGTGTCCCTAAACGCAAAAGGCCCGCCGTATGGGCGGGCCGTGAGCGTCTTTGCGGGGTCGCTTATTTCGCCGGAGCGGGGCCGATCATCATGACCATCTGGCGGCCTTCCATCTTCGGCATGTTCTCGACCTTGCCGATTTCCTTGACGTCCTCTGCCACGCGTTCCAGCAGTTCCCGACCAAGGTTCTGGTGAGCCATCTCGCGGCCACGGAAGCGCAGGGTGACCTTCACCTTGTCGCCTTTTTCCAGGAATTTCACGACGTTGCGCATCTTGACTTCGTAGTCGTGGATGTCGGTGCCGGGACGGAACTTGACCTCCTTGACCTCGATGATCTTCTGCTTCTTGCGCGCCTCGGATTCACGCTTCTGCTGTTCGTACTTGAACTTGCCGAAGTCCATGATCTTGCAGACGGGCGGCGTGGCGTTCGGGGAGATCTCGACAAGATCCAGTCCGGCGCGCTCTGCCATTTCCATGGCGCGCTGCGGCGTGACGACTCCGACGTTTTCGCCCTCCGCCCCGATGAGGCGGATTTCAGGGGCCCGGATGCGGTCGTTGATACGAGGTCCGGTGTCGCGCGTAGGGGGCGCATTGTGCGGTCGACGGGCTATTGGAATGCTCCTTTTGGATTTTCGCGTCAGGGCGGGAAGGTAAACCTGAGCGGGCAGCCTTTCAAGCGGCAAATAAGGGCCAAAGCGCGGTTTCCACACCGATTTCGCTTGCGGATGCTGCATCGCGGCGGCACTTCTGGGATGGGCGCCCAGCGGCGTCCGGCACGCGAGATGGATGAAGAGGGGGGCATTGCCATGGGAAAACAGGTCATTGCGGTCGTGGCCGCGATCGCCGCCGTCGGGGCTTACGTCTGGGCCACCGGACGGCCGGGAGACGAAGTGCAGGCAACAGCCGAGGCTGTCACCGAGAGCGCCGAAGCGGCGGCTGACACGGCGTCGCAGACGGCAGAGGCCGCGGGCGACGCGGTGGCGGAGGCCGCGGATGATGCGGCGGAGACCACCGAAGAGGTCGTGACGGAGGCCGAACAGGCCGCCGACGCCGCAGCCGGGGACGCCGCAGCGGCGGTCGAGGCCATGGGCACGGTGGCGGAAGAGGCCCTTGCAGCGGCCGAGGAAGCGGCCGGCGACGCGGTGATCGCGGCGCAGGACGCGGCAGACGAGGCCGGCGAGGCAGCGAAGGCCGTGGTCGGCGCGGCGGCCCTTGCGGCGGCCGGTGCCGCGGCGGCTGCGGCCAACGCGGCGGACGAAGCGGCGGAAGCTGCGGAGAGTGCCGCGGAAACCGCGGTCGAGGCAGCCCAGCAGGCCGCCGAGTCGGCAGCGGATGCCGCGACCGAAGGCGCCGAGGCAGCCGCCAGCGAGGCCATCGACGCCGCCGAAGTGGCAGCGGACGCGGCCCAGACGGCGGCAAGCTCGGCCGAGGCTGCGGCTGATGCGGCGGCAGAGGCTTCGGACGCGGCGCAGGACATGGCGGCCGAGGCCGGCACGGACGCCGCCGAAACGGCAGCGGAAGCGGCCGAGCAGGCTGCCCAGACCGCGCAGCAGGCGGCGGACGCGGCAGCGGATGCGGCGGCAGAGGTCGCCCAGGACAGCACCGAAGCCGCGGGCGAAGCGACCGATGCGGCGGTGGAGACCGCGCAGCAGGTGGCGGAAGAAGCGGAGACGGCGGCCGAGATCGCGGAATCCTCGGCGCAGGACGCACTGACCGCCGCCGACGATGCGGTGGAACTGACCGACGAGGCGCGCCAGACGGCGGACACCGCCGGTGCGGCAGCGGACGAGGCGACGGATGTCGCGGCCGAAGCCACCCAGCAGGCGGCAGCGGCGGCGGAGGAGACCTCCGAAGACGTGGCCGAGACCGCGACGGAAACCGCCGAGGCGGCTGCCGATGCGGCGACCGAGGCGGCAGAGGAAGCCAGCACCGCCGCCGACAACGCGATGGCCACCGCAGAGGCCGCGACCGAGGACGCGATGATCGCGGCAGAGGAAGCGGGCGAAGACGCAGCGGCGGTCACCGAAGAGACGGCGAGCGACGCGATGGCCGTGGTCAAGGACGCGACCGATGCCGCGGCGGATGCCGCAGCCGAAGCCGGTGCGGCCGCGACCGATGCGGCGGAAGCCGCGGGCGAGGCAGTGGCCGCCGCAACGGCGGCTGCCGAAGGCTCCGGCGGGTCCGTGGCCGAGGAGACCGCCGATGCGGCCTCCGGCACGGAGACCGGGACCGAAACCGAGGGCACCGGCGAGGCGACCATCGAGGAACTGCTGACGGTGGAAGGTTTCGACTACGACAAGGTCGTGGCCTACATCGAGACCGCCGAGGTGACCGGGCTGGCCAAGCGCACCGCGACCCGCGTCATCGAAGAAGCCAAGGACGCCGATCCGGAGGTCCTGGAACCGCTGCTGGAACGTGTTAGGGCGCTTCTGGGCCTCTGAGCCCGCTCAGGTCGGCAAAGACAGCCATGGCGCCGTGCGGGAGACCCCGCGCGGCGCCTTTCTTTTGCGGGTGCCGGCGATCGGACGCGGGTGCGGGGCCCGGGAACGCGAAACGCTGCGCAGGGGGCTGCGCGGCGTTGCTAGGTCAGGGAGAAAGGGGGGACCTTCAGTCGAGGAAGGCCTTTTCGACCACGTATTGCTTCGGGTCGGAGTTGGCGCCCTCTTCCAAGCCGTATTCTTCAAGCATGGCCTTCAGTTCGAGGTTGAAGGCGAGGTTGCCGCAGATCATCGCGCGGTCGGTTTCCGGGTTGATCGGCTCCACCCCGAGGTCGCGGAAGGCCTCGCCCGAGCGCATCAGGTCGGTGATCCGGCCCATCTTGGGCGACTCTTCGCGGGTCGTGGTCGGGTAGTACTTGATCTTCTTCCAGAAGCCCTCGCCGATGACCTCGTTGAGGAGTTCGTCGGTCTTCAGCCCCTCGATCAGCTCGGCGCCATAGTGCAGTTCGGCGGCTTCGCGGCAGGTGTGGGTGATGATGACCTCGTCGTAGTCCTCGTAGGTCTGCGGTTCGCGCAGGAGCGAGGCGAAGGGCGCAAAGCCGGTGCCGGTCGCGAAGAACCACAGCCGCTTGCCGGGCAGGAGCGCGTCATGCACCAGCGTGCCCACGGGCTTGGGCCGCAGGATGATCTCGTCGCCCGGCTTGATGTGCTGGAGCTTCGAGGTCAGCGGGCCGTCGGGCACCTTGATCGAGTAGAACTCCAACTCTTCGTCCCAGGACGGCGAGGCGATGGAATAGGCCCGCAGCAGCGGTTTTTCCTTACCGGACTTCGGGTCGGTCTGCATCAGGCCGATCATCACGAATTCGCCGGAGCGGAAGCGCAGGGAGGCCGGACGCGTGCAGCGGAAGGAGAACAACCGATCGGTCCAGTGCCGGACCTCCGTCACGGTCTGCGCGTCGGGAACGGCCTTCTTGGCGGGGGCGGTGGCGGCTGTTGCTTCGGTCACGGGTGTCATCTCGGTCATGGTGTTTCCTTCCGGTCTCGGTAAACCGGCCTCTCATATCTAGCTTTGATCTGGGTCAGGTGAAAGGCGATGTTGCCCCGCCTGCGACGACACGGCGGATGTCGGGGGACGATCCGCTGCGCGCGGTTCAGGCGCCGCGCAGCCGCGACTGGTAGTCGTGCGCGGTCCAGTCGGCGCGGAACAGCCACTGGTCCTCGGGCTGGCGGGCGGCGAGGGTGTCGTCGATCTCCACCTCGTCGAAGCCGCATCGGCGGGCCATGGCGTACTGGTCGGCCAGCACGTGGCCCTGCGCGCGGAGCCTGCCGGTGTAGCCCTTGAGGCGCAGGAGCCGCGCAAGGGAGAAGCCGCGGCCGTCGGCGCTGGAGGGGAAGGCGATGCGGATGGGCTGCGTGGTCGCCGCATCGAGCGTCGCCGGATCGGTGTCGGAGGCGAGGTCGAGGAAGTCGGTCTGGTCGTCGGCGTGGAAGCCGTCGTCGCGCACGATGATCGTCATCAGTCGGGTCCTTTGTCGGGGCGCGCGCGGGCGGTTGGGGGCCGCGGCGCATGTGTCTGGGCGGGCAGGGTGGCCTGGAAGCCCACCCTACGGGCTGTTGCGCTATCCGGCCCTGACGGCCTTGCCGTCGGCGCCGAAGTGGATGCCGCATTCGTCCTTGTTCTGACCGCGCCAGCGGCCCGCGCGCGGGTCCTCGCCGGGGGCGACCTTGGAGGTGCAGGGCGCGCAGCCGATGGACGGGTAGCCCTGCGCCACCAGCGGATGCCGGGGCAGGCGGTTCTCGTCCATGTAGGCGCGCACGTCCTCGCTGCTCCAGTGGGCGAGCGGGTTGACCTTGATCCGGCCGGTCGATTCCTCGAGTTCGAAGAAGTCGAGCGCGGCGCGGGTCGAGGACTGGTAGCGCTTGCGCCCGGTGATCCAGCCGTCGAAGCCGTCGAGCGCCTGTTCCAGCGGCAGCGTCTTGCGCAGGGCGCAGCAGCGGTCCGGGTCGGAGAGGTTGAGCGCGGTGTAGGGGTCCTGTTTCGCGATCTCGGTCTCGTCCGTGCGCAGCACGCGGACGTCCTGCAGGTGCAGCCGCTCGGCCACCTCCTGCTGGTAGGCCAGCGTTTCCGCGAACAGGAGCCGGGTGTCGATGAACAGCACCGGCGTCTTGCGGTTGACCATCGCCACGAGGTGCAGGAGCGCCACGCTTTCGGCCCCGAAGGAGGAGACCATGGCGATCTTCCCGGCCTCCGGGTCCCGCAGCGCGCCTTCGAGCACCGAGGTCGCCGAATGGTGGCGATAGCGCGCGTTCAGCGTGGCGACGCGGGCGCGTTTCTCCGCGAGGTCGTCGCGCGCGGCCGCATCGGTGCCTCCGGCGGGGGTATTTTCACCAAGGAGAAGCATGTGTCTCATGCGGCTTTCGACCGTTTCGCTGTCTGTTCGCCGTAGAGCGCCGTCTTGAACGGCGCCATGCCGAGGCGGCGGTAGGCGGCGAGGAAGGTTTCGTCCCTGTCCTCGCGGTGTTCGAGATAGGCGCCGACAAGGCGTTCAATGGCCGGGACGATCTCTTCGGCGGAGAAGCCGGGGCCGGTGCGTTCGCCGAGCGCCAGGGTCTCCGTGTGATCGCCGCCAAGGGTGATCTGATAGTTCTCCACTCCGGCGCGGTCCAGCCCGAGAATGCCGATGTGACCTACGTGGTGGTGACCGCAGGCGTTGATGCAGCCGGAGATCTTGATCTTCAGCTCGCCGATCTCGTGCTCCAGCTTCAGCTCGTCGAAGCGGGTCGCGATCTGCTGGGCGATGGGGATCGAGCGGGCGGTGGCCAGCGCGCAGTAGTCCATGCCGGGGCAGGCGATGATGTCGGAGACCAGCCCGATGTTCGCCGTGGCAAGGCCGTGCGCCTTCAACCGCGCGTGGATCGCGGGCAGGTCGGCCTTGTGGACATGCGGCAGGACGACGTTCTGCTCGTGCGAGATGCGCAGCTCGTCATGGCCGAAGTCGCGGGCGATGTCGGCCATCACGCGCATCTGTTCCGCCGTGGCGTCGCCGGGGGTCTCGCCATGCGCCTTCAGGCTGATCTGCGCGATGGCATAGCCTTCGGCGCGGTGCGGATGCAGGTTGGTGTCGGCCCAGGCGCGGAAGACCGGGTCCTTCGCGTAGTGGTCGTCGAAGGCCGAAACCGGGCGTTTCGCGAACGAAGGCGCGGCAAACTGGGCCTTTATCGTCTCGAAAAGGGCCTGGTCGACGCCGGTGAAGGTCGGGCGGATGAGGGCATAGACCTCCTCCACCCGCGCGCGGATGTCGTCGATTCCGTGTTCGTGCACGGTGATCTTGATGCGCGACTTGTACTTGTTGTCGCGGCGGCCCAGCAGGTTCCAGACGGAGACAATGGCCTCCAGATAGGGCAGAAGATCGGCCATGGGCACGTGTTCCGCGATGGTCTTGCCGATCATCGGGGTGCGGCCCATGCCGCCGCCCACCACGACCTCTGCGCCCGCGACGCCGTCCTTTTCGTGCAGCCGAAGCCCGATATCGTGCGCCTTGATCACGGCGCGGTCGTTCGCGCTGCCGGTCACGGCGATCTTGAACTTGCGCGGCATGGCCTGGAATTCCGGGTGGTCGGTGGACCACTGGCGGATCAGCTCGGCCACCGGGCGCGGGTCCATCACCTCGTCGGCAGCGGCGCCGGCGAAGTGGTCCGCGGTCACGTTGCGGATGGTGTTGCCCGAGGTCTGGATGGCGTGCATCTGCACCTCGGCCAGCGCGTCGAGCATGTCGGGAATGTCGCGCAGTTCCGGCCAGTTGTACTGGATGTTCTGGCGCGTGGTGAAGTGGCCGTAGCCCTTGTCATACTGCTCGGCCAGGTCGGCGAGGCGGTCCATCTGCCGGCTGGAGAGCGTGCCGTAGGGGATCGCCACCCGCAGCATGTAGGCGTGCAGTTGCAGGTAGAGGCCGTTCATCAGGCGGAACGGCTTGAACTCGTCCTCGGTCAGCGAGCCGTCGATGCGGCGCTCGACCTGCTGGCGGAACTGGCGGTTGCGCTCGGTGACGAAGGCGTGGTCGAAATCGGAATAGCTGTACATCGTGTCGTCCTTTCGGGGCTGCGGATTTCCGTGGAAAACCGGGCCCTTGTAGAAATCGGCGTCAGAGGTCGGCCTGCTTGCCGTGCGCGTAGTTGGAGGGTCCGGTGCGGCGGAACTCCTCGCGGAAGTGGGTGGGCTCCGGGCCGTCTTCGCCCTCGGCCACGTCGGCGAGGTAGACGCCGACGATCTCGGACTGGCGGACGGACGCCTCCACCAGCCGGAGCTGGGCGTGTGCTTCGTCGGTCAGGACCTCCGCCTCGGAGAGGCGCGGCGACCAGTCGTCGTTGGCGGTGAGGTAGACCACCTCGCCCGAGAGCAGCGCATTGGCGGTGACGACCTTGGGGGTGAATTCGCGGGGCATCAGGAGACCTCCTGCTGGCGGGATGGGACGGCCGTCAGGCCGGAAGACTGAAGGGTGGGCAGGGCGTCGCGCGGGGCGAGCCCGTAGAGGATCAGGGCGGGGCCGTCGGGACAGTCGTCCAGATCGGCGGAGAGCGTGGCGAGAGCCGAGGCGATCACCGCCTGGTCCCCGCGCGAGGCATTGGCGACCACGGTCACCGGCGTGTCGGCGGCGGCGCCGTGCATCAGCAGGCGGCCCTGCAGGAAGCGGGCGGCGCGCTTGCCCATGTAGATCGCGGCGACCTGGTCGGGGGCGGCCAGCGTGCGCCAGTCGTGGTCGGCAAAGCCTTCGGTGTCATGCGCGGTCATCAGCCGGACGGAGGCGTTGCGGCCGCGCTTTGTCAGGCTCTGGCCGATGGCGGCGACGGCGGCGGAGGCCGCGGTGATGCCCGGCACGATCTCGTAGCCGATGCCATGCGCGGCCAGCGTGTCGATTTCCTCGTCGAGGCGGGCGAAGAGGGTGGGATCGCCGCCCTTCAGCCGCACGATCTGCGCGCCGGTCGCGGCGTGTTCCACGAGCAGGGCGTTGATCGTTTCCTGCGGGGTCGAGGGGCCGAAGCCGGTCTTGCCGACCTCGATCATCGTGGCCTCGCGGCGGGCGAGTTCGAGGATGGGCTGCGGGGCGAGCCGGTCGTAGAGCACCACGTCGGCCTCGTCGAGCAGGCGGCGCGCCTTCAGCGTCAG
The DNA here is from genome assembly GCF_052825245.1 of Sagittula sp. Classification (NCBI taxonomy): domain Bacteria; kingdom Pseudomonadati; phylum Pseudomonadota; class Alphaproteobacteria; order Rhodobacterales; family Roseobacteraceae; genus Sagittula; species Sagittula sp. The sequence goes on along the minus strand of NZ_JBRBWD010000019.1, from coordinate 5,925 downwards.
GAGGTCCGGGTCGCCGGGACCGGAGCCCACGAAGGAGACGAAGCCCGCGCGGGCCGGACGGTCGAGATGCGCGTCGAGGAGGTCGTTCAGGGCCTCCTGGGTCGCGTCCTCGCCCTGCGCGTAGGCGCGGGGGCCCGCGGCGAAGAACCAGTCGCGCCAGAAGTCGCGGCGCGCGCGGCCGTGGGGGAGCGCCTCTGCCATCTTGCGGAAACCGCTGGCGATGCGCGCGAGCGGGCCGGTGGCGGTGGGGAGGTGTTCCTCCAGATGGGCCTTGATGGCGCGGGCGAGCACGGGGGCGGTGCCTTCGGTCCCGATGGCGACGGTCACGGGGTCGCGGTCGACGATCGCGGGGGTGATGAAAGCGCTATCGTCAAGGTTGTCGACGATGTTAACAAGGACGCCAGCGGCGCGCGCGAGGGTTGCGGTGCGGGCGTCGGTTTCGGCGTCTTCGTCGGCGGCATAGGCGAGGGCGGCACCGTCGAGGTCGCCGTCGCTGAGCGGGCGGCGGTGCAGGGTGAGGCGGCCTTCGGCGGCCCAACCCTCGATCTCGGGCGCGGGGAGGGAGGAGAAGACATGCAGCGCGGCCTCGGTCTTCATCAGCAGGCGCAGCTTGGCAAGTGCGGCGTCGCCGCCGCCGGAGAGGACGACGCGCGTGTCGCGCAGCGCGAGGAAGATCGGGAAGTGACGCATGACGGACCTCTTTTGACTCCGTCTCAATATAGGAAATTATCCTGCGGCGGGGCTATGCCCTTGTCTGAATAAGGAAGTTTGTTCTACCTTCTGAGACTGAAAGGAGCCGTGTTTCGGATTTCGCGGCAAAAAGGGAAAACGATGAAGATCGACGATACAGACCGGAAAATCCTTGTGCAGTTGCAGCGTGACGCGAGCCAGTCGCTGGACGAGATTGCCAAGGCGGTGGGGTCCTCGAAGACCCCGGTCTGGAACCGGATTCGCAAGATGAAGGAGGCCGGGGTGATCGGCGCGCAGACCGTGCTGCTGGATGCCGATGCGCTGGGGTTCGAGGCGTGTTTCTTCGTGCTGATCCGCACGTCGGAGCACGAGGCGGAGTGGCAGCGGCGGTTCCTCAAGGCCCTGCAGGAGCGCCCGGAGGTGCAGGAGGCGCACCGCCTGGCGGGCGACATCGACTACATCCTGAAGGTGAGGGTGAAGAACGCGCGGGCCTATGACGCCTTCTACCAGGCGTTGATCTCGGAGGTGAAGGTGCACAACGTAACGGCGCTTTTGTCGATGGAGGAGATCAAGGCGACGGTGGCGCTGCCCCTGTAGGCGTGACCCGATTGTGTGCTGCGCACGCAGGTTCAGCGCGCTGCGCGCGCCTGGCGGTTCCTGCGCGCTGCGCGCGCTTGGCAGTCCTTGCGCGCTCCGCGCGCGGGTGCCTTCGGCGGAGTATTTTCAAAGCGGAGAAACATGGGGTCGGTCCCATGGCCCGGCGTGTCGTGGGCGGTGGCGGGGGGCTACCAGGCGGCGCGGAGCGCCTCCAGCCCGTGAAAATGGTAGAGGTTGGCGTAGCGCGGCGGTTCCGCGAGGCGGAGGCCGGGCAGGCGCTGCATGAGGATCGGCAGGGCGATCGACATTTCCAGCCGGGCGAGCGGGGCGCCGACGCAGAAGTGCAGCCCGCCGCCGAAGCCGGTGTGGGTTGCAGGCGCGCGTGTCGGATCGAAGGTCGCAGGGGCGGGCCACGTCGCCGGGTCGCGGTTCGCCGCCGCGAGCAGCAGCGCCACGCTGTCGCCGCGCCGGAAGGTATGGCCGAAGACCTCGACCTCTTCGTAGGCCATCCGGGTGAACATGTGCAGCGGCGGGTCGAAGCGGAGGATTTCCTCGACAGTGCGGTCGGCGGTCTCCGGCGCGATCGGGACGTTCTGTTCGAGGAGGGCCTTGATGCCGTTGCCGAGGCTGTGGACCGTCGCCTCGTGGCCCGCGTTCAGGAGCAGGATCACCGTGGCGGTCAGTTCCCCGGTCGAGAGGCGGCTGCCTTCGGCCTCCGCCTCAACCAGCCGTGTCAGCAGGTCGTCCTCGGGGTGCCTGCGGCGGTGGGCCACGAGGTCGGCGAGGAAAGCCTGGAAGTCGGAGGCGGCGCGGGCGGCGGCGTCCTCCACCGCGCGGTCGCGGCGGGCCTGGTACATGGCGACCATGGCGTTCGACCAGTCGAGAAGCTGCGGCGCGTGCGATTCGGGCACGCCCAGAAGGCGGCAGATGACGATCACCGGCAGGGGCTGGCAGAAGGCCGGCAGGAGGTCGGCGCCGCCTGCGGGCAGGGCGTCGATCAGTTCGTGGGTGAGGGAGGCTATGTCGTCGCGCATCGCCGCGATCCGGCCGGAGGTGAAGGCACGCAGCACCAGCCCGCGCAGGCGGGTGTGGCGGGGCGGCTCGAGCTCCAGCATGGAGTGCGCCTCGATCGCGTAGAAGGGGGCGAGGTGTTCGGGGATCGGCGGCGCGAGATCGGCGGGGACCTCGCGTCCGAACCGGCGGTCCTTCAGCAGCGCCTGCACAGCGCGGTGCGAGACGGCGCAGGGCATGCCGTAGTCCTCCCACCATGCAAGGTCGCCGCCGTTGCGCAGGCGGTCGTAGAACGGGTAGGGGTTCTGGACGAAGTCGGGGTCGGTGGGGGATTGTGAGAGGCGCAGCATGCGCGGACAATCGTCCGGCGCGGCACGCTTGGCAAGAGGCGGCTGAAGGGGAACGGATGACGAGGCGGCATCACCGGATCTGGACGGTTCTGGCCTTCCTTGCGGGGGTGACCGGGCTGTCCTACGGCGTGTGGTCCTATGCCTACGGGCAGGCGCTGGAGCAGGTGCGTGCGCGCGGCGAGGCGGACCTTGCGCTGGCGGCGGACCGGCTGGTGACGGGGCTCTTGCGCTACAGGGCGGCGGCGGTGCTGCTGGCCGATCACCCGGTGCTGGAGGCCCTGCACGACGAAGGCGTGAGCGGTGGCGCGGCGGCGCGGCGGGCCATGGTCTTCCTGCAGCGCAGCGCCGACCGGACGGGCGCGGCGCTGGCCTTCTACGCCGACGCGGAGGGGCGGGTTCTGGCCGCGACGCAGGGCGATGTGCCCCGCGATTTTGCCCGGGCAGACTGGTTCCGCCGCGCGCTGGACGGGGCGCTGGGGGCGGGCGCGCGGGTGGCGCGGGACGAATCGCAGCGGCTTTTCGTGCATGCGGCGCCGTCGTTCGGGGCGGACGGACGGGTGCAGGGTGTGCTGGTCATGGTGGTCGACCTCGAAGGGATCGAGGGCGAATGGCGGGGATCGCGGCCTTCCGTCTTCTTTACCGACAGTGCGGGCGACATCCTGGTGACCAACCGTTCGGAACTGCTGTTCTGGCAACTGGCGCCGGAGGCGGTGATCCGTCCGGACGGCGGCGTGGCGGAGGTCACGCGGCGCTTTGTCGGAGGGTACGAGATCTGGCGCCAGGCGCTGTCGCCCTACGTGCCGGAACGCGGGCTGCACCTGGTCCAGCCCTTGCCGGTGGTGGGGCTGACGGGCGAGGCGCTGGTCGACGTGGGCCCGGCGCGCAGGCTTGCAGCCTTGCAGGTGGCGGTGGTGGCGATCCTCTGCCTTGGCTTCGGGGCGGTGCTGTTCCTGCTGGCGGAGCGGCGGCGCGTGCTGACGGAGGCCAACACCGCGCTGGAGGTCCGGGTGCGGGCGCGCACGCTGGAACTGGAGGAGGCCAACACCGCCCTGCGTCACGAGGTGCGCGAGCGGCAGGAGGCGGAGGCGGCTTTGCGGCGGGCGCAGGCGGACCTCGTTCAGGCGGGGAAGCTGTCGGCGCTGGGGCAGATGTCGGCCGGGATCAGCCACGAACTGAACCAGCCGCTGATGGCGATCCGGCAGTTTGCGGAGAATGGCGGCGCGTTCCTCGACAAGGGGCAACCGGAGCGGGCGGCGGAGAACCTGTCGCGGATCGCCGCGCTGGCGGGGCGGGCGGCGCGGATCATCCGCAACCTGCGCGCCTTTGCCCGCAACGAGAGCGAGCCGATGGGCCGTGTCGACCTCTGCGCGGTGATCGACGAGGCGGTGGAGCTGACCGAGACACGGCTGGAGGCGGAAGGCGTCGAGGTGGCCTGGGACCGTCCGGGCGGGGCGCTTTATGCCATCGGCGGCGAGGTGCGGCTGGGGCAGGTCTTCGTCAACCTGATCAACAACGCCGCCGACGCCATGGCCGGGCAGGCGGTGAAGCGGATCGCGATCCGGGTGGAGGCGGGCGAGCGGCTGGTGGTCCGGGTGCGCGACACCGGGCCGGGCATCGCCGATCCGGAGAAGGTGTTCGAGCCGTTCTACTCCACCAAGGAGGTGGGCGGCGGCATGGGGCTTGGCCTGTCGATTTCCTACGGTCTGGTGCAGAGCTTCGGCGGCAATATCCGCGGCCGGAACATCGCCGGGGGCGGGGCGGAGTTCGAGGTGGAACTGGACCGCTGGCAGGCAGAGGCGGCGGCGTGACGGGGTCCGGCGCTCCTGCGCCTGCGGCGCATGTCGCCCCGCCCGCCGTCCCGCGAGGGCGGGCTCGGGCCGTGGGCCGGGCGATGAGACGGGGGACGGCATGATCTGCAAGGTGCTTCTGGTCGACGACGATCTGGCCGTGCGCGAGGCGCTGGGGCAGACGCTGGAGCTGAACGATTTCGAACCGGTGACGGCAGGGTCCTTCGTGGAGGCCAAGGACCTGATCGGGCCGTCCTTTGCGGGCGTGGTCGTGTCGGACATCCGGATGCCGGGGCGCGACGGGTTCCACCTGCTGGATTACGCGCAGGGCCGCGATCCGGAGCTGCCGGTGATCCTGCTGACCGGCGAGGGCGACATTCCCATGGCGGTCAGGGCGATGTCGCAGGGCGCCTTCGGGTTCCTCGAGAAGCCCTGCAGCCCGGCGGAACTGGCGGGATTGGTGCGACGGGCGCTGAAGACGCGGGAGATGGTGCTCGACAACCGGCGGATGAAGGCGCAGCTCGAGGCCGGGGATCCCGCTGCACGGATGATCTTTGGCCTGTCGGAGCCCGTGACGCGACTGCGGGAACAGGTGCGCACCGCGGCGCGCGCCGGGACGGAGGCGCTGGTGCGCGGGGCGCCGGGGTCGGGCATCTCGAAGGTGGCGGAGGTGGTGCACCTGAGCTCTGTCCAGTCGAAGGGGCCGTTCGTGAAGCGCGCGGCCGCGGGGCTCGACCGCGCCGGGTTCGAGGCGGCCTGGGAGGCGGCGCAGGGCGGCGCGCTGTTCCTAGACGAGATCGGGGTGCTGCCCGAGGACACCCAGCTTGCGCTGACCGATGCGCTGGAGCGGGGCGGGGCGCGGCTGATCGCGGGCACCACGCAGGACCTGAAGCATATGGTGGCGGAGGGGCGGCTGTCGGCCGACCTGTATTACCGGCTGGACGTGGCGCAGGTGCGCATCCCGTCGCTTGCGGAGCGCCCCGAGGACATTCCGGTGCTGTTCCGGCATTACGTGGCGCAGGCCGCCGAGCAGGCGGGCATCCAGCCGCCCGAGATCACGCCGGAGCACGAGGCGGGCCTGATGGCGCAGGACTGGCCGGGCAACGCGCGGTCGCTGATGTCGGCGGCCATGCGGTTCGTGCTGGGGATGCCGGAGGAACTGTCGAAGACCAGCGAGATGGGGCTGGCGGAGCAGATGGCGCAGGTCGAGCGGTCGCTTCTGGTGGCGGCCCTCGGGCGGCACAACGGCGTGGCGGCGGAGGCCGCGAAGGCGCTGAAGCTGCCGCGCAAGACGATGTACGACAAGCTGGCGAAATACGGGCTGAAACCGGAGGCCTTCCGGCGGGAGGGGTGACGGGCCTTGGTTGGCTTTCAGGTATTTTTGCCAAGATGAAGGGTGGGGGCGTGCGCCGTCCCTTGCGTGGCGTTTGGGGGACCGAGGTTTCCGGGTGCGGTTCGAATCGGGGGAAGCGGGCGCGAATCGGGGGCGG
>NZ_JBRBWD010000018.1:0-12182 GCF_052825245.1 Sagittula sp. | reverse complement strand
TTCGACGGATGTGGGGCGGGGCAGGGTGCCCTTGCGATGCATCTCGTCGATGGCCCGTTGAACGATGACGTGCGCCCGGGCCTCAAGGGCGAGGGGACGGGTTTCTTCCTCAAGCTCGGCACCAGCCAGCGCCCTTTCGATGTCGCGGGGGCGCGTGTTGTGTCCTTCGATCAGGTTGGAGTAGTAGCAGTTCATCACACGGACGAGATCGGCAAGTTCGGCTGCGCTGTCAGGATGCAACCCTTGTCCCAGCCCGGTGGCTTGCCTCTGGATGTCGACCGAAAGGTCTGCCAGTTCTGTAGGAATATGCTCCTCAAAGAAGCAGGGTTCGATCCTGGCGGGTGTCTCCAGCATTTTGCCGATCTTCCATGTTTGCAAAGTAATTGAAAAATAAACACATTTCGTACTTTCAAGCAAGGTTTTGCCGATATGCGTTGCCGATCTTGGCTGCCGATCTAGAATTGCTGCATGAAATCAATGGCTTCGGCAGAAGGGCCGGGCTTTTCGGTTTTGTTGTGTGCCCAAAAGGGCCGGAAAAAGAGAAAGTGTTCTTCGGGTTTTGTGACTGACGGATGAGGGCCTTTGGGGTCCCTCAGATGGGTCCGGGCCGGATTCCGGTCTGTCTTTCCTGATGAAGGGCATTCCGATGCAAACAGGTGTCTTGCGCGTGTTACGCGCGACCGCTGCCTCGTGGTGGCGGCACAAGGAACTACGCCGAACTGGCCAGACGGGCCAGGCACTGCAGCTCGAGCGCGAGACCGTCCTGCGTGATCTCGGCTATCTCAGGCAGGCGGCGACGCTGCCGAATGCCCATGTGATCTGCGGAGAGGGCGGCACGTTCATCCATCTCGGTTGGACCACCGTCTCGACCCTCGCGCCGATCGAGCGCTTTCCCTTGGCCGCCCTCGCGGTCGCACGAGGAACCCCGTTCATCGATATCCGACCCATCAGTGACTTCATCGCCTTCGCGAACTTGCCGCGGGTGACGCGGGACGGATCGGTCGACCCTGAACCTTGGGGGCCTGGCAAGTCCGTCTCGCTGATCACCTACATCGACATGGTCGAACAGCTTGGCGTGAGCATCACCAATGATCCGCGGCCCCGTCAGTCAGCCTGATCACCATTCCCTCTCACCAAAACTCGAAAGGAGGCCAGCCATGGCCCGATCCCGCACGCCCAAATTCGATGCCTCCGAGGTCATCACAAACGAAATCATCCGCATCATCGAGCGCGGCGTCCTGCCGTGGCGCAAGCCATGGACCGCAGGGGGCAGCTCTCGTCCCCTGCGCGTGGGCGGTGAACCCTACCAGGGGGTGAACAACTTCCTGCTGACGATGCGGACCGTGATGGCGGGCCACAGCTCACCTTTCTGGATGACGCTGCCGCAAGCCAATGCGTTGGACGCAAAGGTCCGCAAGGGCGAAAAGTCCTCTGTCGTCGTTTACTACGGTCAAAGCCGGAGGGATGCCGGCGATGAGGATGACCGCAGCGACGGGGATGATCGCTCCGAGGAAGCCCGCATCTTCCGCTTCCAGAAATCCTACCGCGTGTTCAATGCCTGCCAGATCGAGGGCTTGCCAGACAGTTTCTTCCCAGATCCGGAGCCGACACCCGAACATTCGCCGTCCGAGCCCATCCCGCATATGCAGGCGTTTTTCGACGCCATCGACATCACGACCGTCTTCACGGGGACGGAAGCCTACTATCTGCCACCCGTGGACAAGGTCTTCATGCCGCCCATCACGCGGTTCGAGAACCCGCGCAATTTCTACGGGGTCTGGGCGCATGAGCTCGCCCATGCCACAAAGGCGCGCCATCGGCTGAACCGCGATTACGGCCTGTCACGCTTCGGCAACACGGCCTATGCCCGCGAAGAGATCGTCGCCTTATCTTGACAGTCTGCACCGCATGCCACCTTGCCGTAGGATGGGTGACAGGCGTTGACGGTAGGCAGTTTTCAGGCTGGCCGCCGCGCTTACCAAAGAGCTGGCGGCGGCCAGCCTGAGAACTGCCGGGCCGAAGCGTGCGCCGGGTGGGGGCATGGGGAGGGTTTTGCGCTGGTGTCGATTATTTCTGTTTGCGAGCGTCGCGAGGCCGGGGGTCTCGCCGCGCATGTGCCGTTGATCCTGCGCGGCGACGCGCTCTACGACCCCGATCTGGATCGCTTCTTTCTCGACCTGCCGCTATCGGGGATTCGATCGCGGCATTCGCTTCGCGCCCAGGCCTATGATGTGACAGTCTGGCTTCGCTTTCTCGATGCTTGCGGCAAGACCGTATGGGCTGCGACCCGCGACGATGTCGAGGCTTATCATCGTGCGCGTCGGCGCGGCGATGCTGGTCAGCGGATCACGGCGGCAAGCTGGAACAGGGCCGTCGCCAGCCTTGATCGCCTCTATCGCTGGGGCGAGCGGCAAGGGCTGATCGCCGAGGCACCGTTCAACCGTCGTGCCGTGTGGCGACCGGCGCAGGGTGGACGTCGCGGAATGATCGCCGCGCGCAACGACGCCTATGAACGTGTTGCGAAGCGGTCGGATGTCCGGTTCGTCACGATGGACGACTACCGCATCTTCCGCGAGGTCGGTCTGCGCGGCCTCGCGCCTGACGGCAGCGAACGCCCCGGCGCACGTGATCGGAACGGATTGCGCAACGCGCTCTTCGCCGATCTGCTCGTCACGACAGGTTTGCGACTGGAAGAAGCCTCAGGTCTGCTCTCCGGTGATCTCGCGGTCATTGTTCCGGACGGCGATGAGAACCGGCAGCTCTGGTTGCGCCTGCCGCCGCCGCTCACCAAGGGCGATCGCGGACGAAGTGTTCTGGTCCCACGCCGGCTGCTTCGTCAGATCGCGGCCTATATCGATGTCGAGCGCGCGGCAGGCGCGGCCAAATTCGTCGCGCGCAATGGCGCGGCGCGCTTTGACCGGCCGATCCATATCACCGACGCCGGTCTCGACCGCATGCGCGATGTCTGCACGCCAGAGGAACGATGCCGTCTGATCCTGTGCAACGAGAACGGAACGCCGCGCGAGCCCGCGGCGCTATGGCTGACCGAGGTCGGACAGCCCGTTCGACCCAATTCCTGGGAGGTGATCTTCGCCCGCGCCTGCAAGCGCTGTAGAGACTATGGTTTCTCGTTGTCGATCAGCCCGCACCAGCTGCGCCACACCTTCGCGGTCCATATGCTCGCTTTGCTGATCCAGGAGCGTCTGCGCGAAGCCGCATTGCCGGCGGGGCCGATGGAGAGCTACCGGCTGATCCTGGGCGACCCGCTGCAGCAGGTGCAACGCCTGCTCGGCCACGCGAGCCTCGCCACCACCTATATCTATCTCGACCATATCGCGACCCGCGCCGATACGGTGGATTCGGCGGTCGAGAAGTTGCTGGCACTGCTGCCGGGACCGCAGGGCGCATGAGCGGGCGTCCCCGCAAGGGCAGGCCCGTTGCTTTCGCGCGCGTCACGCCGGAGCGAGCCAAGCCCGATCCGGTGCTCGGCCTCAGGTTCGTCATCGAGGCGCGGCATGGCGGGACCGTCCTGGTTGACATGACCAATCTCGATCCTCGTCCGCTCGCTATCGCCTTTGCCAGCGCGTTGCGCCGGTCGGCCGCGCTCGGCGGCCCGATCGGTGCGGCCAGCGTCATCAAACAGTATGTAAACTCCTATCGCCGTTTCTTCACCTGGCTTTCCGATGAGGCGGGGGAAGTGGACGGGCCCGAAGACATGCGCGCAGCCCATGTCGAGGGTTTCGCATCGGCACTCGAACGCGGGGGAATGGGCGCGATCTACCGGCATGTGACGGTCAGCAAGATCGTCAATACGCTGCGTGCGATAGAGGCGGATCGGCCCGACAGTATCACGCCCGACCTCCATGAGCGGTTGCGCTATACAATGGCGACCTCGGCGGAACGCTCGACCCCGCGTGATGCCTACAGCCCCTTCGTCGCCCGTGCGCTGCGCGACGCGGCCCGTACGGACGTGGAAGCGATATTCCGCCGGATCGGCACCGAGGATCGGACCGATGAGGGCGATCCGGTCATTGCCGGAGCGCGGGCCGATGTCGAAGCTCTCATCGCGCGCGATGGAGCCGTTCGGACCGAGAGCGTCGAGTTGCGCCGTCTCTATTTCATGCGCTTGCGGCGCGGTTTGCCGATCAGCACGCTGATCGACGACCTGCATCGTCGGCATCATCTGCACGTCACCGATCTGCCGCCATTGCTCGTGCTGCTTGCTCTCGATACCGGCCTCGAGCCGGAATGCCTGAAGGCGCTGACGGTCGATTGCCTGGCCAATCCCTCCGCCGGAACCGTCGAACTGCGATACCTGAAGCGACGCGCCGGCGCCGCCGGGCACAAGAGCATGCGCGTGCGCGACGGCGGCCTCGGCACGCCGGGTGGCCTTCTCCGCCGGCTGATCGAGATCACGACCGTCGCCCGTCAGCATCTGCCCACCGATTGTCTCTGGGTTTACCACAGCGTCGGCGGTCTCCATGCCGGCATCCGTCATCCGCGCGAACGCCTCGACGCCTGGGTGGCACGGCACCGGATTGTCGATGAGGACGGCAAGCCGCTCCATCTTCTGCTGTCCCGGCTTCGCAAAACCCACAAGGCGCTGTGGTACACCAAAACTGAGGGGTACATCGCCCGCTTCGCGGTCGGCCACACGCCCGAGGTCGCGGCGCGCCACTACGCCGATCTGCCATCGCTGCGGCCCCTGCACGAGGCCACCGTCGCCGATGCCTTCCGCGACGCTGTTGTCGCCGCGATGCCGACCATCCTCGCGCCAGCAGCCGAGAAGACGCTGCGCGAAGCGCCCGAACAGGCCGGGCCGCTGATGCCGCCGGATGCGGTCGGTTCCATTCTCGATGGGGAGCAGGATCTCTGGCTCGCCGCCTGCGCGGGGTTCCATAGCAGCCCCTTCGCCGAGGCCGGCTCGCCATGCCAACAGCCGTTCTGGGGATGCCTCCATTGCCCCAACGCCGTCATCACCGCCCGCAAGCTCCCCGCGATCATGGCCTTCCTGTCCTTCGTCGAAGACCAGCGGCAGGGGCTTCCCGGTCCCGACTGGATGGTCAAGTTCGGGCAGGTTCATGCCCGGATCGTCCATCAGATCTTGCCCGCGTTTTCCGATGCCGTTGTCGCCGAAGCGCGGTTACGCGCCGGGGAGGAGCGCCTCTATCTGCCTCCCGAGGCGCGCGCATGACCGCGCCCGCCCTTGCTCGCGCTCCCGCGTTCGACGATCGGCCCGTGCTGGCGTGCGCGCCGCTCAAGCCGGGCCATGCCCGCGAGGACCTGTCGCGCGTCGGCGATCCAAGCTGGGATCTGGGTCCGGCCGTCTTCCGCGAGAACGCCCGGCGCTGCCACGTCACCGTGCATTTCGACGTGCTGGAAGATGCCGATGTGCAGGCAATGATGCGCGCCTATCTCTATGCGCGTCTCAATGTCGACCTTCCCGGCCATCGTCCGAAGCTGCCGCCCAGCTGTGTGCGGCAGGCGTTCAACCGGGCGCGGCGCTTCTTCGCCTTCGTCCGCGAACGATTGGGCGCGCTGGACCTTGCCCGCATTGATCCTCCGCTGATCGACGCCTATGCGCGGCATCTCCGAGAGGACCCGGCAAGGCGGCCCGTCATTGTCGGGCAGCTTCTCGAGATCGTCATCGACTTCTATCTCTACCGTGAGCACCTTCCCGCCGGCGGCTTGTCGTTCGAACCGTGGGACGGACGGCCACCCGCACGCGTCGCGGGCTATCGTCATGTTCCCGAGAACCGGACCCCGCGCATCCCCGAGCCGATCATTGCGCCGCTTCTGGCATGGTCGCTGCGCTACATCACGGTATTCGCAGGGGACATTCTCGCCGCCCGGCGTGAGCTTTCCCGGCTCGAAGCGCGCCGCGACCGGCTTTTCGTTGCGGAACAGGGATTGCCGCATGCGGAGCGCCGCCGCCGGCAACGGCAGCGACTGGCGCGCTATTTCCGGTCCCGCGCGCGGCAGGGTCGGGGCGTGCCGGTCTGGGCAAGCCCGCCCAACGGTTCCGCATCCGTCGATCCGGTAAGCGGGGAGCTTCTGCCCGTCGTCAACGTGCAGCTTCTGCATCTTCACGTAGGGGTCGATGCCGCCAGGGAGCCGGCGATGCATCTCGCTCTCGCCGGCGGCGCGTCCGATCTCATCGCTGCCGCCATCGCGGATATCGGGATCGAACCCGGCGGCATGGATACGCCGATCTCGGTCGATGCCGATCTCGGCCGGCCATGGCGGCTCCGCTTCGATGCCAAATCCCTCGTCCTGGAAGAGCGCATGCTGCAGGCAGCGGCTTATGTGGTCTGCGCCTATCTGACCGGTATGCGCGATTGTGAGGTGCAGGCGATGCGCCGGGGATGCCTGACGCTTGCGCGCAGCGAGGACGGCACCGTGTCACGACACCGCGTCCGTTCCACCGCCTACAAGGGAAAGGGGGCCCGGGGAGCGCCGGCAGAGTGGGTGACCATCGAGCCCGTCGCCGATGCGATCGGGGTGCTCGAACAGTTGACCCGGCGCGCGGCTGTTGCCCATGGTCTCGATACGCTCTGGCCTGTGCTGTCAGTGACGCGAAGTAGCAAACCGCACGTCTCCGCCGAGATCGTGCGCCAGATCAACGCCTATCGTGACCACCTGAACAGGCTGTTCGGGACGGAAGAGGCGCCCGCCATACCGCCCGGGCCGGACGGCAAGCCCTGGCGGATCACGACCCGCCAGTTTCGTCGCACGATCGCATGGCACATCGCAAACCGTCCTTTCGGAACGGTGGCCGGCATGATCCAGTACAAGCATGCATCCGTCGCCGCGTTCGAAGGCTACGCGGGTAGCAGCGCCTCGGGTTTCCGCGCCGAGGTCGAGGCGCAACGTCGGCTCGGCCAGATCGATGATCTGCTCGAGTATTTCGACAGGCGGCGCGGCGGGGCCGACCTTGGTGGGCCGGCCGGTCCTCGTGTCGCGCGTACCCTCGACGAGACAGCCACCGAGCTTGGGCCATTGCCGCCGATGATCGCCGACCGGTCTCGTCTGCGCACCATGCTCGCCAGTCTGGCCCGCACCCTGCATGTCGGACCGCTTGCCGATTGCTTCTTCGATCCGGCAACCGCCCTGTGCCTCAAGCGCGTGACAGATGCCGCGGCAGACCGCCCATTGACAGCACTTTGTGAACCGACCCGCTGCCCGAACGCCTGCATCGCGGAACATCACAGGCCCGTCTGGGAGCGGAGTGCCGATGAGGCACGCATGTTGCTGCGCGAGAAGCGGTTGCCCGGATTGCAGCGGACCGCGCTCCAGCAGGAGGTTGACCGGATCGAGGGTGTGCTGGCCCGGATCGCGCCCGAGGGCGCGACGCCGCCCGTTCGGGCGGCGGTAAAGGGAGAGGAAGCTTGGGATCGGGGTGAGTGACGGGATGAGGAGAGCGGGAGAGGCCTGCTCCGCCCGTCCTGGAGACCTGTCATGTCCCGATCTTCCTCATCGGCCGGGCGCGCCGATGTTTATAATCGTATCACCACCGAGATCATCGCCGCCATCGAGGCCGGCGCCGGCGACTGGCGTGCGCCCTGGTTCCACAACGGGAGCAGCATAGCGCGTCCGACCAACGTTTCATCCGGCAAGCGCTATCGCGGCATAAACACGTTGGCGCTCTGGGCCACGGGCTTTGCCGCCGGATATGGCGACGGTATCTGGGGAACGTACAAGCAATGGCAGGATGCTGGCGCGCAGGTGCGTAAAGGAGAACGCTCCACCACGGTCGTCTTGTGGAGGGAGATCAAGGTTTCCCAGCAGGCCGACGACGATGACGATGATGACGGGCATCGACGGATGTTCGCCCGCGCATTTTCTGTCTTCAATATCGCTCAGGTGGACGGGTACGAGCGCCCGGCGACCCCTGTGCTGCCCGAGGCTGAACGCCTTGCCCATGCGGAAGCGTTCATCACAAACTTGGGCGTCAAGACGGAGTTCGGTGGATCGGAAGCCTATTACCGCCCGTCGGCCGACACCGTGTTCATGCCGCAGTTCACTTCGTTTCGCGATGCCGCGTCATTCTACGGTGTCTGGCTACACGAGAACGGTCACGCCAGTGGCGCAAAGCACAGGCTCGACCGCGATCTTTCCGGTCGCTTTGGTTCGGCCGCCTATGCCGCCGAAGAATGCTGTGTGGAAATTCTCAGCGGGCTCGTCTTGGCAGACCTCGGGATCGCCCACCATCCGCGCCCCGATCATGCCGCCTATATTGCCTCGTGGCTCAAGGTCCTAAAAGACGACCCCAAGGCCATCTTCACCGCCGCCAGCAAGGCGCAGCAGGCGGCCGACTGGATGCATGCGCAGCAGCCCCATGCAGAGGAGGTAGCGGCATGACCAAAACCGTTCTCATTGCCGGAAAATTTCAGAATGGGGCTGGACTGTCAGGATATGTGGCCGAGCTGACCTCGGTGTTCCTTGGCCAGACGCTCGGCTTCACGGCCCATACGCTCGAGATCAACGCGGCGTATCTCTACAACTGGCTGCGCGTTCTGCGCTCTGACAAGAACGCGATCTTCAAGCACGCCGCTGATGCGCAGCGCGCCTGCGACTACCTGATCGCCAGATCGGAGGCGGGTAGGGCAGGGGCGAGCACCCAGGCCGCCTGATTGCACAAAGGCCGGAGACTCCCATGTCACGCAAGGAACCCAAGACGCTGCGGGTGGCCTGCTTCGCTGACGGCCGCCGCAAGATCATCACATTCAAGCGCGGTGCCTATTGGTGGAGCGCTGCCGAGGGCGCTTATCCGCTCTCGGCAGCGCTCGAGAGCATCAAAGAACAAGGCGGCTGGATCGAAACCATCCCCAACCCGAATTACAGACCCAAAGGGCTGTTCGGGTAGGGCGCCTTCGGCCTCGATTCATCCGCCAAGCGGAAAAGAAAAAGCGGGCTTTGGATTGGGTGTTTCAACTTCTCAAAGGAGAGCCCCATGACCATCACAGCACAACCCCAGACAGACCGCCCTGATCCGAGTGTGATTGCAGCGCAGAACGACGCGTTTCGCAAGCTTGCCTGCCTCGGAATACCGCCCGCGCAGTCCATCCAGGGCCGCATGCATGTGACCCGCTCGCTTATGGAGGCCGGCGACGGCTTCATGGCCGAGGCCGTGAAGGCCACGGGCATGTTCGACACGTTCGAACCCGAAAATGACCCCGAGGGATGGCGCGATTTCGGGGCGGTCGAGGTCCGCGGCGAGACCGTGTTCTGGAAGATTGATCTCTATGAAGCGGATTCCGATTTCCGCTACGGGGCCGAAGCCCCGGACAATCCCGCCACCACCATGCGCGTGCTGACGATCATGATGGCGCGCGACTGGTAGGGCAGGGGCTCTTCCCAAGAAAACCCATTCGCAAACTCAAGGTCCGCTGACCCCTCAAAAGGGAGAGCGGGCCTTTTGTCCTTGTGATCCCCGGATCCGGGGATTGGCCGCACATTTGAATGCGCGGGCCGCTCCAAACCCACCGAAAAGGAAACCCCATGACCACAAGCTTCAAACCCGTCTCCGTCGCTATTGGCGATCTGACAGCCCACCCCGCCAATGTGCGCAGCAACTCCCCGGAAACCTATGACCCCGAAAACATCGCCCATCTGAAGGCCAGTATCGCTGTGCTGGGCCTGCTCCAGCCGCTTCTGGTTCAGAAGCTTGACGGCAAATATGCTGTCCTCGCCGGTGGCCGGCGCCATGCAGCCCTGAAGGAGCTGATCGCTGACAAGGCCAGCAAGGGATTCACGGCGAAAACCAAGGTCGACTGCCGCCTTGTCCCTGAGGAGTGCGACGTCACCACGGCGCTGTCGCTCGCCGAGAACATCACCCAGGCACCGATGAATGCCATCGACGAGTTCGAGGCCTTCGCCCGGATGATGGAGGTCGACGGCCAGACGCCCGAGACGATCGCAAAGACCTTCGGCGCCACGGTGGCGGCCGTGAAAGGCCGGTTGCGCTATGGCCTTATCCACCCCGACATCCGCGCCGCGGCCCGGGGCAAGGTGATCACGCTCGACACGATGAAAGCCTTCGCCGAGCACCCGAGCCAGGAGGCGCAGCGCGAGGTCTTCGAGGCGCTCACGAAGGACGGCGGCTATCTGCAGGCCTACACGGTCCGTCAGGCGCTCAAATCCCGCGGTGTGCAGGTCAGCGATGATATCGGGGCTTTCGTGCGCGCGGACTACGAGGCCCGCGGCGGCGCCGTCGCGGCTGACCTTCTGGAAGAGCATTCCGTGCTGGAGGATGCAGCGCTGGTCGAAACCATCCTGCTCGAGAAGCTCGGTGCCGCCGCCGAAGAGGCCCGCATAAAGCTGGGCTTTGCCTGGGCCGATGCGATGGTCCGCTATGATTACGCGACCATGGCCGACTACGGCCACGTTTATCCCGGCCCGATCGAGCCTGATGAGGCTGCGCAAAAGCGCATCGATGAGATCACCGCCGAACTCGAGAAACTGCAGCTCGAGATGGAGGATGAGGGGCTCGAGGACGGTGCCTACAACGCGCTTTACGAGCGCGTGGACGCCTTGGAAGAGGAAGCCCGCGAC
The DNA here is from genome assembly GCF_052825245.1 of Sagittula sp. NCBI lineage: Bacteria > Pseudomonadati > Pseudomonadota > Alphaproteobacteria > Rhodobacterales > Roseobacteraceae > Sagittula > Sagittula sp. The sequence goes on along the minus strand of NZ_JBRBWD010000018.1, from coordinate 1,628 downwards.
CTGCAGGAGGCCTACAGCGCCGAGGACTTGGCCCGTGCAGGCGTGGTCGCGTCCTGGTCGAGTGGTCAGGTGATGCTCCATATCGGCCTCGTACGCCCGGAGGACACCGTAAAAGCGGAGGGCACGCGCGGCGCCTCGAGTAACCAGACGGGGGAAGAGGCCCCTGACCCGGGCGAGATCAGCTACCCGGCCTCGCTGGCTGAGGACCTCAAGACCGAGCGAGCCATGGCGCTTGGGGCCGCGATGGCGCTGCATCCGGAGGCCACGCTGGATCTGACGCTCTTCAAGCTGGTCAGTGACGTTCTGGCCAGCGGCATGAGTGTCACGCAGGCGATCAAGATCGATGCCCGCAAGGAATACCGCAGCCATGCCAAGATGGACGAGATCGACGAGACCTCGCTCGAGCAGGTGGCGGCGGCGCATGATGCACTTGATCTCTCCTGGCTCGATGACGCCCGCGCGCCCGCCGATCAGTTCGCGGCGTTTCGCGCGCTGGAGGCCGGCGAGAAGGCCAAGCTCGTGGCCTATGCCACGGCCAGCACCACGCAGTCCTGCTTCGCGCGGGACCGCCAGCGCGACAGCCTGATGCATGCGTTCGAGATCGAGATCATGCCCGACATCCGCGCCCACTGGACGCCGAATGCGGCGCTCTTCAACCGCTTCAAGAAGGCATGGCTCCTGAAAATCCTCGGCGAGGATCTGGGTCTCGCCCAGGAGGCGGTGACACTGGCCTCTTCGAGCAAGAAGGAGATCGTCACCTTCTGCGACAAGCTCTTTGCCGAGCCCTTCGCCACGCTGACGGACGCGCAGCGCGCTGCCGTGGCCGCCTGGTGCCCGCCCATGATGCAGACCGCCGGTGTCGCCCGTGATGAGGCGGAGCCCGCTGCGGAAACCCCCGAGCCTGACGGCGAGGTCGCGCAAGCGGCTTGAGTCCTCATGCGACCCGCGCGAAGTATTTCGCGCGCGCGGGTCGATCCTCTCATACCCAACGGAAAGACATCTCCATGGCTATTCTCAAGTTCTCTGCCTCCGCTGTCGCGGCGCAAATTGCCCATGCGCGCGCCTGCAAAACCTTCCTGCCCAACTGGAACGGACCCGTGGACAGGCCCGCCCTGATCCTCATCGTCGGCAATGGTGTGCATCTGCGCTCCAACGGCATCGATGGCACGACCACCCATATCGTTACCACCGAGCAGGCCGATCCTTCCTTCGCCTTCGCCGACGGCATGAACCCGTTTCGGGACACCGACTGGATGGCGCAGCGCCGCATGGCGTTTCGTGATCTGACCGGCCAGTTCTACACCGACATCCTGGATGACGTGCAGGTGCTCATCGACCGGGGGCGAGGGGCCATCCGGCTCGCCACCGATGGCCACAGCATCCGCGTCTTCGTGCGCCGGGCCTCGGATTATCTCATCGGCGGAACCTACGAAGTGCCCTCGGGCCTCGGCGGCACCTTCCGGGTTATCCTCAAGGATGCCTGCGATACCTTCGCGATCGTGCAGAACTGCGGCAATTGCGAGGATTTCGACGCCATGCAGCCCTACCGCGTGCCGCTCGATGCGCTGATGGAAATCGATGACCGGAGGGCGGCGTGATGGGTTGGCTCTTCTATACCGATCGCCGCG
>NZ_JBRBWD010000017.1:0-92584 GCF_052825245.1 Sagittula sp. | reverse complement strand
GCGGTGCTTCTTCGGGCGCCGCAGTAACTATAGAGGCGGACAAAATCATGAAACTCTACAACGCGAATTTCTCGCCCAATGCGCTGCGTGTGCGGGCGGTGGCACACGAACTGGGCGTGGACCTCGAAATCGTCCAGGTCGGGGTCACTGCATAAAAGTGCCAATATTGTCCGGCTCGCGCGAACTTTCCAAGAACATCTGCGTTTTCAACCGGGTTTCTGGTCCTTGAGAGCGTTGTAGAGGCTGGTTTTGCTGATTTTGAGGCGGGCAGCGGCCTCGCGGACCGTCAATCCATCGCTGATATGAGCTCTGGCCTGCTCCAGCTTTTTGGGGGTGACGACAGGCTTGCGCCCGCCTTTTCTGCCGCGCGTTGCGGCGGCCTTCAATCCGGCCTGTGTGCGCTCGACAATGAGGTCACGCTCAAACTGGGCAAGCGCGCCGAACAGATGGAAGACCAAGGTGCCGCCGGTGGTGGTTGTGTCCACGCCCTCGGTCAGGGATTTAAAGCCAACGCCACGGTCTCCGAGGTCTGTCACTGTCTCCACCAGGTGCTTCATGGACCGGCCCAGGCGGTCGAGTTTCCAGACCACAAGTGCGTCGCCCCTGCGCAGAAAGGCCAGAGCTTCATTGAGGCCAGGGCGGTCTGCTTTGGCGCCGGAGATAACATCCTCAAAAACGGTTTCGCAGCCCGCAGCCTTTAGCGCATCCACTTGCTGTTCCAGCTTTTGTTCAGCGGTCGAGACCCGCGCATATCCAATCAGTGCCATGAAGACAGCCTTGTCCGTTTTCCCGTCCTTAAATCAACTTGTCCACCTTCCCGTTGTCAAGCCATATTGGCGGACGGAACCGAGAGTTCCGCCAAACGAGCGTTTCACGGACATGCATGTGAGAAGGGTATTTCATGGCGCGGCGAAAAATATTGACGGCAAGTTTTTGGTCTCGACTGATGGCGCCGCCCTTGGAGGATCGAGAGGTTGCGATGTATTGCACGCTCACCCCGGACGAGATCGAGGCTGTCGCCAGAAAGCGAACCGCGGCCGCCCGTCTGGGCTATGCCGTGTCATTGGCTTACTTGCGCCATCCCGGGCGGGTTCGTGAGGTTGGAGAGCAGCCCAACGACGTTATGCTGGCCTTCCTCGCAGATCAGGTTGATGCCAGTGCTTCCGATCTGGCGGTCTATGATCGACGCCCGCAGACGCGACGCGAACATATCGCGCAAATCATGGCCCGGTTCGGATATCAGGCCTTCACAAGATCCCTCGTGCGGGAACTTGTTCATTGGCTGACACCATCTGCCGGAGAAGATTCGCGGGCTGAGCCTTTAGCGATTTCACTGATCGAAGAACTGAGGCGGCGGCGTATCTTGATTCCGGCGCGCCGTACCGTTGAACTGATTGTCAGGCATGCGATCCGGCGCGCGGAAAATGTCAGGATTTCTGCTCTGACCGGGGACCTGCACCCGGATCACCACACTGCCCTGCGCGCTTTGATTGCACCACCTGAATCGGGCGAGGTGTCGACGCTGAGTTGGCTGAAAGCGGCACCCAAATCAGCGTCCGCCAAGTCCATCAAGGCCGTTCTTGATCGCCTGATGGTGGTTCGAGCGATCGGCCTGCCCGCCAGTTTGCGTCAGAACATCTCGACATCGGCTCTCGACAGTCTGGCCGGGGAAGGTTTGCGGATCACGGTGCAAAACCTGCGGCGTATGGCACAGCCACGGTTGTGGGCGCTTTTGTCGGCCGCCTGTTTGCGGCTGGAAGAACAGCTCACCGACCTTGCACTGGATATGTTCGATAAATTGCTGGGCCGAAGCTTTCGAAAGGCCGAACAACAAAGTTCTGACAAAGCATCCCAACTCCTGATGGACATCATCCGCCCCTTGCAGTCTCTCAAAGCCTTCTGCCGTGAGGCCCTGACGGCCCGCCTGCAAACAGGCGATCTCAACGGGATGCTGGACACGGCCAATTGGGATGAGATCGAAAATGCGACATCCGCAATTGAAACGGCCCTGGGAGACGGAAAGCCCGATAAATACTCCGAGCTCATCGGAAAATATCAGACGGCCCGTCAGTTTGCGCCTCTGATCATAAAGGGCTTCTCCTTCAAAGGTGCGGCCAACGCCGCCAGTCTTCTGCGCGCAGTAGATCTTTTGCGCGTGATGTTTGAGGCAAACAAACGCAGCCTGCCCGACAACCCGCCAACCGGGTTCATCCGGAAGGCCTGGCGTCCATTTGTCTTCCCGGCGCCGAGGGAGGTCAACCGGCGCGCATACGAGCTGTGCGTCTACTTCGAACTGCGTGATCGTCTTCGGGCAGGGGATGTCTGGGTTGAAGGAAGCCGGCAGCGCCGCAACTTCGATGATCGTCTCATTCCCAAGGCCACGTTCGAGATCTTGCGTACCGATGGATCATTGCCGATCGCCGCTGCGACGGATGCAGAAACCTATCTTGTAGAACGGCAACAGCAGATCGAGGAGGCCATAACCAGTGTCGCGGCCCGGGCCGAAGCGGGGACGCTGCCGGATGCCGCCATTCAGGGTGGCACCCTGAGCATCACCCCGGTCAAAGACGAAACGCCCGAAGCCGCCACGGCCATGAGCCGTCTGGTTTACGGGCAATTGCCACAAATCAAGATCCCCGACCTGCTGACGGAAGTGAACGCCTGGACCGGTTTTGCGGATTGCTTCACCCACTATTGCTCGGGCAGACCGGCGGAAGATCAAAAGGCGCTGTTTGCCGCTGTCCTTGCCGACGGGGTCAATCTGAGTGTGTCTCGCATGGCGGCAGCAACTCACAATCTGTCCGCCCGGCAAATCGCGTGGGCGCACGACTGGCATTTGCGCGAAGAGACCTATTCCGCGGCCTTGGCATGCTTGATCGACATGCACCGCGAACTCCCTCTGGCCAAACTCTGGGGGGATGGCGTGACGTCTTCCTCAGATGGGCAGTTCTTCCGGGCCGGTGGCCGTGGCGAGGCTTCGGCAGACATCAACGCGAAATACGGGCGCACCCCGGGTCTCAAGTTCTACACCCACATCTCCGACCAGTTCAGCCCGTTCCACTCGACCGTCATCACCGCCACAGAAAGCGAAGCACCCTTCGTTTTGGATGGTCTGCTTCGCCACCAATCGGGTGTCGCAATCGAAGAGCATCATGTGGACACTGGCGGCGCGACGGATCACGTCTTTGCATTGTGTTACCTTTTGGGATTCCGCTTCGCGCCGCTGTCGCGTAGCCCTTAATTCCGAGACATGACGCTTTGAACGTCAAATTTTGCCCTTAAATACGATATTGCAGCGCCTTCGAGCGGAGTTTCCGCATCTTTCCATAGAGTATCTGGCCGAACCCTGTTTCAGGTTTAAGGGCAAAATATCGGAATTAAAGACATAATCTCATGTTTAAAGGCAAAGGGTGGCCGTTGATTTCGTTGGATTTCTCATCTCACAATTAAGGGCTACGCGACAACAGCGGTCTCACGCACTTCGGCCCTAGGTCCGGGCGGCAGATAATGCGGCTCCTCTTCCATCGGACCGGGCAGGAACCACAGGTCGTCCTCAGAAGTCTCTTCAAGCTCCTCCGCATCCTCAAGAGGATCATCAAAAATATTATACTTTATACATGCTTGAGGCTCCATATGTGCAAAATATGGCATTTTTGCATTTTACCCAAGGGTTTTGTCAGGGTGCGCCTGCACACTTTATATATCACGTGCGCGCAATGGTCTGCGAGAGCTCGCTGATCGCGCTCAGCGTAAGGGAACCAAGGGCTTTGGACTGAACAGCCCCACAGAGCCGGCACTTGCATTCGCTTACAAACGGTCGTTTATTGACGATACAGAAAACTGTAAAAAGCGTGTTTTGATGCCCCTGATAGGTTACGCTAGGGTCTCGACCGAGGATCAGACCCCCCTGCCCCAGTCGCAGGCCCTGAAATCTGCGGGTTGCGCCGAAATCCACGAAGAACAGGCCTCGGGCGGCAATCGTGCGCGACCGGTGCTTGCGCGGGTGCTTGAACGGATCAGCAAGGGCGACACGCTGGTCGTCGTTCGGATCGACCGCCTCGCGCGATCCCTCTCGCATCTGCTGGAGGTGATCGAGCGGCTGGAGGCGAAGGGAGCGTTCTTCCGCTCGCTGACCGATCCGATTGATACGTCCTCTCCGCAGGGCAAGTTCACCCTGCAGGTCCTCGGCGCCGCGGCCGAGTTCGAGCGCGCCCTGATCCGCGAACGCACCAAGGCCGGCCTGGCCAGCGCACGGACCAAAGGCCGGGTTGGCGGCAATCCGGGCCTGCGCGCGCGGGATCCGGCGGCGCTGCGCAAGGTGAGGCTGGCCCGAAAGGACGGCTATATGGAGCGTCTGAACGAGACGGCACAGGACTGGGTGCCCCACGTCCGCCGCCTGCGGCCCGACTTGGCTTGGGAAGACGTGGTGCGCATCATCAACGGCCCCTTGCCCGAGGCGCGTCGCTGGACTCAAAGCCGTCTCTTGCGCGCTGTGAAGGCCTATGTCCGCGACGGCTTCCTGCCCGAGACAGTTTTGGCCCGCGCCGGGCGCCGCGAAACCGACGACCGCCTGCCCGCCATTATTGCTGCCATCAAGGGCGCGGATCCCGACATCACACTTCAGGCGATCTGCACCCGGCTGGAAGCGATGCGCGAGCGCACGCCCCGCGGGCGAACAAGCTGGCAGCCTTCGTCGGTGAAGATGCTGCTGGAGCGGGCCGAGAGGCTGGGGTTGCTCGACTGAGATCCCCGAGAATCGTCCATCCGATTCTGCCGACTGATTTCTGTACGCACTCACAATACATCTTGTGGTCACTTCGTAGCTGGCAACGAGGTGTTGAAGTAGCGTGAGAGCGCAGTCGCCCAAGACGCTGATTTTTAACAGTTTACCGTCGACAGAAATGGGTGCCTTCAACGCCCCCAGGCCGCTCAACGGTTTGGTCTGGATTTATCCACAATATCTGTTAAGCTTTGCAAAACAATAAAGACTTGAGGGCAGTGATGAACGGGATACGGGCCTCCCAGAGATTTGAAGTCATGTCCAAGCGGCTTGGTAGTCGGTTGCGTGAACATGCGCAGGAAACCTTCCCACCGGACGCTCAGAAGGGTCTCCGCCGCTTCGCCATGCGGGAAGCGGCTGAACTTCTTCGCATTAATCAGAACACCTTCCGCCATCATGTGTCAAACCTCGAAGGCTTCCCCGAAGGTGTTCTGGAGGGCGGCAACCGCCGTAGCTTCTCTGCAGAGGAGATGGTCGAGGCACAACGCGTACTTCTCGAGACTGGAAGGATCAAGCCAGAAGAACACCCGCACAGAAGACCGGGAGAGGCTTGTCAGGTCTTGACGATTTTCAACCTGAAAGGTGGTTCGGCAAAGACGTCATCTGTTGCCCATGTAGGACAACTACTGGGTCTCCGCGGATACCGGGTCTTGCTGATCGACCTCGACAGCCAGGCAAGTCTGACGAACCTGTTCGGGGTAACTCCCGAGCTTGATCCGGATATGCCAACTTCATACGATCTTATCCGATCCGACGATCCATTGCCCGCAGCAGAGATCATTCGCAAAACGAACTTCCCGACCGTGGATCTGATCCCGGCATCCATGGACATCATGGAATACGAGTTTGAGGTCGCCTTGAGCTTCAGACACGGCGCCACCACGTTCCATAGCCGCATCCGGGAAGCACTTGAGCCCGTCCTCAACCGATATGATGTGGTGATATTTGACACCCCACCGCAGCTGAACTTCTCTGTGATCTCTGCCCTCTTTGCATCGACCGGGGTCCTGATCCCGCTCAACGCGTCGATGCTCGATGTCATGTCGCTGGCGAGCTTTCTGGGCATGGCTAGCAACCTGATGGGCGTCGTAGAGGCACACGCCCCGGAACATGGACTGAACTTCGTGCGAGTTCTGATCACCCGTTACGAAAATACGGATGGTCCGCAGGTGCAGATTTCATCTCTGCTTCGGACAGTCCTCGGGGATGCCGTATTGTCTGCCGAGTTTCTGAAATCAACAGCCGTGGGTGATGCTGCGAACACCCAGCAGAGCATCTTTGAGGTCGAACCTCGCGATGTGAACCGCAGAACTTACGAGCGCGCGATCGAGTCCGTCTCGCGCGTGACCGACGAAGTCGAACGCGAAATCCTGAAAGCATGGGGGCGTAGCCATGGCGCGTAAGGTCTTCGGGGACTCACTCAAGAACGCGATGGGCAAAACGCCGCCTTCGGACGAGGATCTGGATGTGAAGCGAACGAGCCCGACAGTAGCTCGCGCACAAGCATCTGTGCTCGAAGAGGATAAACACGCCACGCGGCTGATCGACCCGACCGCCATACGGATGTCCGCGGTCATGGACCGCATCGATCCAAGCGATGGTCTGGATGAGCTTGTCTCGTCGATCCGCGAGCACGGTCAAAAGGTTCCAGTGCTGGTTCGCCGAACCGAGGACGGTGCGCTTGAGATCGTCTATGGACGCCGTCGGCTTCTCGCTTGTCGCCAACTTGGTCAAAAAGTGCGCGCTACGGTCATGGAGATGACCGACGAGGAAGCTCTCATTGCCCAAGGCGTAGAGAATAATGCGCGCCAAGATCCATCGTTCATCGAAAGGGCTCTGTTTGTCGCCGGGATCATTCGAGAACTTGGGAAAACCGACGAAACGCGCAAGAACGCTCAAACGATCGCGTATCGGGCACTTCAGATCGATGAATCGCTCGTCTCGCGGATGAACCGTATCGCTACGGGCATCCCGATGGAACTAATCCAGGCTATCGGACCTGCACACGGCGTTGGTCGACGGGTTTGGGAAAAGCTTTTCAGGCTGTGCGAGAAAGACGTCGCGAGAGCCCGAGAAGTTGCCGGCGAAATCCCTCGCAACGTACCGGGCCCCGACCGTCTCGAAGCGGCGGTTACCTTGCTGACAGCGACCAAATCGTCGACGCAGAAGACACGTCCCAGTGAGCGCGTGAAGATCGGCCGAAAAGGCAACCGCATCACCATCGATGTGGACGCGGATCTTGTCCCTCGTGTTGAGGAGGCAGTCCGGAAGCTGGTCACAGAGCTTCTTGACCGCGGTCAAGACAGGCCAGAGTGACGACCCCGTGTCTTGACCGCGGTCAAGACATCAAAAGAAACGAGCAGAGAACGAAAGGAGGACCGGCTAGAAAAAGAAAGACCCCCCGAAAGCGATGCTTCCGAAGGGCCTCAATCAGTCTCGACACCTGATTGATACCCCCAAAACGAATCGATTTCAACACCGCTCGCGGTGAACGGGGAAGCTTTTTCTTCCGAAACACCATGAGACATGCAACTGAAACAACAACCGCCCTGGCGGAACGGACATCTTTGCCTTGCCCTAACCCCTACGAGCTTCTGGGCCCAGTTCGCGTACTGAGGAAGGAGCTCGGTCTCACAACCAATGACCTCGCCGTTCTGACCGCGCTCATTAGCTTCCTACCCCGCAACGAACGTGAGATTCAGGACAGCCAGCGACTTACGCTCACTGTCGTGTTCCCATCGAACGCTTCTCTCTCAGAGCGCGCCAATGGACTCGATGAGAGAACACTTCGACGCAGCCTGGGACGCCTCTCAGCTGCTGAACTGATCGAACGCAAGAACTCAGCAAATGGCAAACGCTTTCCGCTGAGGTATGGAGGCGTTATCAGAGATGCCTTCGGTATCGACCTGAAACCCTTGATACAGAGGTACGGCTCGCTCGCGACACAAGCCTTGCAACTCACCGAAGAACGCGAGCGCTTGCGCTCACTGAAGGCTGAGGCGTTGGCCCTACGTGCTTCGCTACTCCAACAGACACGCTTCGATGAAGCAAAGCTCTCAACCCTCAACATGATCAGAAATGTCCTGCGTCGAGCAACACTAACCGTTGATGCAGTCCTGAGCGTTATCTCGGAACTTAGAGCCCTCGGAGCCGATACCGACGCAAGCTACGGTGAACACCATGCCGCAGCAAAAGCTAGTTCCGAAGATAATTTACAAGCTATCGAACACCAACCTTATGCACCAGAATCCAACGATCTGCCCGCCACAAACGGACAAAATGTCCGGCACATAGAGTCTATAAAAAAAGATATTAAAAAGATTGCTCCCTCTACGGTCAATCGCAGCGAACAAACCGCAAAAACCAAACCGACGATGAACAGAGACCCAGCACGCATGGCATGGGAAGATTTCACCCATGTTGCAGGATTTTTCCCAGAACCGCCACGGACAGGAGAAGCCCTTACCCGCATTCTATACGACCTCGGTCGATTGCTTAGAATAAGCCAAGACGAACTTCGGTATGGCATCCAGAAAGCTGGCGCGGGAAAACTGCTTCTCGTCTTCGACTACCTGATAGCAAGAGCAGACACGATTAAACACCCTGACGCCTATTTCGAAAGGATCCTACGCACACAACTTGCTCCCACATGAACTTCTTGACCGCGGTCAAGAACGATCGTGAGAGGGAAAGGAGTGTTGGTTTGAGGATGACGGGAAGTGAGATCGGGAGAGTGGCTTCCGGCGCCCGTCGTGGAGAAGATCTGATGACCAAACCTGTCCAGAACATCACCCTGTCCCCTTCGCGGGATATCCCTTTTGACAAGCTGGTGCTGAGCCAGTCCAACGTACGGCGCATCAAGGCTGGCGTGTCCGTCGAGGAACTGGCCGAAGACATCGCCCGCCGAGGTCTGTTGCAGAGTTTGAGCGTGCGGCCCGTCTTGGCTGACGATGGGACCGAGACCGGCAAGTTCGAGATCCCGGCCGGTGGCCGTCGGTTCCAAGCATTGTCCCTGCTGGTGAAGCAGAAGCGGTTGGCGAAGACCGCGCCCATTCCTTGCATCGTGCGCGATGCTGCGTCCGACATCCTGGCCGAGGACGATTCCCTTGCGGAGAACATGCAGCGCGTCGCCTTGCACCCGCTCGACCAGTTCCGCGCGTTTGTGTCCCTCCGCGACAAGGGCCAGAGCGACGCAGAGATTGCTGCGGCCTTCTTCGTGACGCCACAGATCGTGAAGCAGCGCTTGAAACTCGCTTCCGTCGCCCCTGCCCTGCTTGATATCTATGCCGAGGATGGCATGACGCTGGAGCAGCTCATGGCCTTCACCGTGAACCCCGATCACGCGCGTCAGGTTCAGGTCTGGGATGTGATCCATTCATCCTGGAACAAGGAGCCATTCCAGATCCGGCGCATGCTGACCGAGACCTCGGTCCGAGCGTCAGACCGGCGTGCGGTCTTTGTGGGTGTTGAGGACTATGAAGCGGCGGGCGGCACGATGCTGCATGACCTGTTCCAAGGCGATGATGGAGGTTGGCTCGAAGACCCTGCCCTGCTCGATCGGCTGGTGACGGAAAAACTCCAGGCCGAGGCTGAGACGGTTGCGGTTGAGGGCTGGAAGTGGATCGAGGTCGCACTCGACCTGCCCTACGGCTACAGCCACGGCCTGCGGTCCCTGTCCGGCGATCCGGCACCAATGACGGATGACGAAGGTGCGGCCCATGCCAAGCTGCTCGCCGAGTACCGGGCACTGGAAGAAGAATGCGCAGGTCAGGATGATATCCCTGAAGAGATCGAAGCGCGGCTTGGCGTGTTGGAAACGGAGATGGAAAAGATCGAGACCCGGCCGTTGATCTTCGACGCGGAGGAGATCGGGCGGGCAGGGGCGTTCGTCACGCTCGACCGCTACGGCGCTCTGGCAGTCTATCGCGGGTATGTGCGTCCAGAGGATGAGCCCGTTGACGAGACCGCGGTCCAGGATGGTACCGATTTTGCGGTGGCGGGGCAGGGGGATGATCGTGATCTCACCGATGGCCATGTCAGTGCCGCTCATGGCGGAACCGTCATCATGTCGGGTGGCCAGCCGATCGGAGCTGACTTGCCGGAGGATGAGGATGACGGGTCGTTGAAGCCGCTGCCCGAGCGATTGGTCATGGAGTTGACGGCCCACCGGACGCTGGCGCTGCGTGAAGCGATCGGGCGCTCGCCCGACGTAGCGTTGACGTTGCTGCTGCTGAAGCTTGTGACGGACACCTTCCGCACCTCCTCTGCTTCGGGCAGCTGTCTCGAAGCCTCGGTGCGTCACGTCTACATGTCGGCGCAGGCGCCCGATCTGAAGGACAGCGTGGTGGCCAAGCTGGTCGACGAGCGTCACGCGGAATGGGAAGCCGATCTGCCGCTTGGCGACGATGCAGCGCTCTGGGACTATCTGACGGTCCTCGACCAGGGCAGCCGTCTGGCTCTGCTGGCGCATTGCCTCAGCTTCGGCGTCAACGCGCTGCATGAAAAGGTGAACCCCTACGGGGCAGGCATCTCTGCAGGCGGTCTGACCCGGCGTATGGCGCATTCCGATCTCGTGGCGCGCGCGACAGGTCTCGATATGGTCGAGGCGGGCTGGGAGCCGACGGTCGACACCTATCTCAACCGCGTGCCCAAGGCCCGCATCCTCGAGGCCGTGCGGGAGGCGAAAGGGGAGGGGACTGCCCAACTCCTCGATCACCTGAAGAAAGGCGAGATGGCCAGTGAGGCCGAGCGCTTGCTGAAGGGCAGCGGCTGGTTGCCCGAGGTCCTTCGCCGGAACGATCTCGCGGCGCTGGACGGTGAGGAGTGTGCTGAAGGGCAGGGGGCGGATGTCGATGCCGAAGTGGCCGACAGCGTCAGTGAGGCTGACCTTCCTGCATTCCTGACGGATGACTTGCCTGCTGAAAGCGCGTCGATGCTGGCCGCGGAATAGCGTGATCCAGCGGGGGGCGGAGATTCCGCCCCCAATCACCCTATAGTGTAACAATATCAATAAGATGAGTGCGATTACTCGCATTCGGAATGAGGAATCATGTCTGCAACAACCATCATCGACACGGCCCCGCTCGGGGCGCTCATTCACTACACCGACGGTAGTCCCAAGCCACCGGCACGCTTCACAAAGAAGCTGGCGGCCTGGGAGCGGTCGAACGGTGTCGGCCGCCTTGTGAAAAAGGAACCACCCCGGCCTTACGCGACCTGGACGGCTCCCGCGTCGTTCACGCTGCATGAGGGCAACTTCTCCTCGGACGGGGTGATCCTCGTGACCATCATGCGCAGCCATTCTGCTGACAGCACCCTCGCCTTCGAGGTGGCCGAGGAGCCGAAGCCCGGGCAGGTGCGTGTGCTCCTCGACTTCGGCGGCAACACGGAGCTGCTGCATCTGGCGGAGTCCGTCACTGCGGCCGAGCTTTGGATCGCCAAGGAAGGATACCGCAACGCGCGGCTTGAAATCGTCGGCGATGAACAGGGCGAAAGCGCAGGGGGCGCGGACCTGGCCGCCTGAGCCCAACTGAAACCGAGGGGCCCGCCTCAGCGCGGGCCTCTCAACCATCACAACCTTGTCCTTTGAGTTCGCGGGGCGCCAAAGGATCCATCCCCAAAGAAGAAGTCTTCAACCTAGAGCGTGGCCGGGAGGCTGGCGGCGTTCCAAGCATCAGCAGGACAACCGGCTCCTGACGTTGGGGGACCATCCCCCGCTCGCCATTCCCTCCCTTGGCCCGAATCCCGTCTTCGAGATCAACCCGCGAGGGGTCGGACTACGGGGCAAGCCCGTGCCGCCGGATGGATTCGGGCAAGCCGAACGCACCCGGTGATGTCAGCCAGTATTCGGGCCTGCGGGGTCCTGTCGCGCGGGGGATGGTCCCCCGCCTCCAAGACAGGAGCCAAACAGATGTCCCGCAAAGATGCACACGCCTTCGCCGCCTCCCTCGCCGCCACGCTCATGGTCTCGATCGTCGTCTTCCAGGCAGGGGATGGAACCTTCGGCGCCGTCCCCGCCGATGAAATCGACGGGGACGAGGTCGTGATCGTCTCGGAGTACGATCCCTTCGGGTGAGGCTTTGGCCTCACTTCCCGAGGTCCCGGGCACGGCGCAGGTGCGCCTCCGGGCCTATCGACGACCAAGTGATCGGCGGTGCTGATCTGAGGAACGCCGGTGTGCCACCTGACGCAGATCGTCGTGCGGACACACGAGGGTTTCTGGAAGCTCGCTTGTAGTCAAAGCGGTCATACCATGAGGGCACCCCGGGCCCGACGGGCGTTCGATTCTGGCTAGGATGGGCGGTCTCGTTGGGTAGGAATTCTTCTGAAAGACGTCACATGAGTCTTTAAAGATTCGGAAACCTTCGCTACTGTTTGCCGAGGGCAGGAAGCTGAAAATGAATAATTGCAACGCAATAAGTGCATCAGCGGTAAGCAGGTTCTTTTCTAGAACTGTGATCAAGGAGCTGGCGAAGACGGGCCAATCGCCAATGTTCGCGAGGTTGCTTGTTGAGTCTGGAATTGACGGCGAACTCACTGAGAGCGTTACCATCGGCGAGGCTTTCGAGTGCGCGTTTGGATACCTTCGGCAAGCCGAATTTCGTCACGAGTATGCCTATAAGGCTGCACTCACCCACAGGGTTTTGCTGGGAACGCACTCGCTCAACACAGCTTCGATGATAACAGAGTTTCGTGTAGGTCGGTGTAAAGCCGATGTGGTCATTCTCAACGGCACCGGGACTGTCTACGAAATAAAGTCTGAACGAGACAGTCTAACGCGCTTGGAGCGTCAGATTGAAGAGTATCGAAAGGTCTTCGCGTCTGTCAATGTGATCGTCGGTGAGAACCATCTGGCCTCAATTCTTGATGCGGTGCCTTCTGACGTCGGTATTCTAAGGTTGTCTGGCCGATATCAGATCAGCGAGATACGGGCTGCACAGAACATCCCAGACCGTACATCCGCCGCCAACATCTTTGACGTTGTCAGTATGAGGGAGGCGGGCCTTATCCTAAAAGATCTTGGCTATGATCTGCCAGACGTGCCAAATACCCGACGGTATCAGGCTTACCTGGAAGTCTTTCGCACTATCACGTCAGCGGAAGTCCATCGCGCCATGGTGAAAGTGCTCAAGAAAACTAGAACGCTCACGCATCTTGCGCAATTCATTCAAGAATTGCCAGCTTCGCTTCAATCTGTTGCCCTAAGCACCAAAATATCAAACGTTGAATTCGGAAATCTAATTGAGGTCCTCAATGTGCCTTTGGCAGAGGCAAAAGGGTGGGCAGCTAGTTGATCTACTTTCCTTATTTTAGGGGTAAGCAATACGAGCTGATTACGATCAGAGAGAGTGCCCTGACGTTAGGCGCAAGTGGCTTTGTTCCGATAGTGGAGCCGGTTAAATCGCAGCTCAATGGTTTGAATAAGACAATCGATGTCACTCTTGAAAAGGGGGCGGGCATAATTGTGATTGCAAATCCACGGATCGGGGATTTCTCGGACTACAATGCAGAGCTTGTGAACCTGATCAACGACAAGCACAGTGAGGATAAGCAAGTCACCGTTGGGGTTTTGTTGGATGAGGCTACGTCGCTCGAACAAGCAACCGGGCTCATCAACACCTTTCAGGGTCACAACATTGCACTGGTGCACAGCGGGTTTTCTCAGTCGAAGGCTCTGGCAGCAGAAATTGAAGGCGTTGCGGGTATTGCGTGTAGCGTTTTCGAAGACGGAAAATCTGGCAAATTGTATCAGAAGCATTTTGCATTCCAACCGCACCGCGTGCTTCTGAGGAACGGATTCGAGAAGCGAAGGAATGCAGATCATCCCGATGTGGAGGTTTTTTCAGACTTGCATCTCACCTATGGTTTGGAGGGGATGACGGGGTTTGCGGACTTTCTTATGGTTGGCGATGACTATCAAGAAACTGGAGGACCTGCTTACACAGTTGCAATCCACCTGACCTACATAAATACCGATGACGACGATATTATGTACATCCGTCATTTTAAGTCTGATCGGCAGGACACTCCCACCGACCCAGCTGGGAAGTTTGCTGAAGCGCTTGCGAAGCTGATTTTGCACCTTGGTTCGGCGGACAACCGTTACTACGATACATCAGCAATTGCTGAGTTCAGAGAGCTTCATGAGAAGGGACACTATCCGGGTCTGGGCTATGTGAAGAAGCTCGCGATGAAACATCATATCGAGACCTTCGCAAAGTACTTTAAGGATAATCCGGTTCAGTGATGTTGTGCTGCCCAGAGTGTTTTGGGGACGCAGGCTTGCGCGATCAGATTATCCCCCAAAGATCATCCCAAACAGGAACGTGTCCGACGTGTGGCTCAGAGAACCAACCGCTTTTATCAGCTCGCGA
This sequence comes from Sagittula sp., assembly GCF_052825245.1. Lineage (NCBI taxonomy): Bacteria > Pseudomonadati > Pseudomonadota > Alphaproteobacteria > Rhodobacterales > Roseobacteraceae > Sagittula > Sagittula sp. The sequence continues at coordinate 78,430 of NZ_JBRBWD010000017.1, read as the reverse complement.
GTTGGCGGACTACTTTGAACTGCTGTTGACGATCTATCCGCGCTCCGAGGTAGGGAAGTCGTTGGTTGAGTGGCTCAGCGCAGATTGGTCACTGTTCAGCAATCCCAATGTTTCTGAGGCTCAGGCGCAGATCCTGCTGGTGGAGGTTTTTGACGACGGTGAGATCGTGCGCGGGCAGTTCGGCCTGTCAGAGAGTTGTCGCACCGACAGCTTGGAACGATGGCGTGCGCTGACAGACGAACTCAAGTACGTCAATCGCTACTTCCCAGACAGCGTGATCGACACTGAACGCTTGGGGGTTCATCTCTCGAACCTAATTCTGCGCGATGGTGAGAAACCTGAAGTTTGGTATCGAGCAAGGATAGAGAAAGACGGACAGCCAATACCCATTGACAAAATGGGAGCGCCTCCGGCAATGCTTGCGACTTCAGGTCGCGCTAATCCGACAGGGATCCCGTACCTGTATCTAGGATCGACAGTCGAGACAGCGATCTGTGAGGTGCGCGCACAGCCAGGCGAGATCGTAAGCGTTGCCGAGTTTGTAATCGAAGCTGGTTTGAAAATTGTTGATCTGCGGGCTCCTAGAACCCTCGTTTCGCCGTTTCTGGAAGAGGATGAAGGCAGCATCGCTCTTCTGCGTGGAGACATCGACTTTCTAGAGATACTCGGCAAAGAACTGGCCACCCCAGTCGTTCCTGATAGCGCTGCAATCAACTACATTCCCAGCCAATTTTTATGCGAGTTCATCAAGAAGTGCGGGTTTGATGGTGTGGCATACAGCAGCTCACTGAGTGAAGGGATGAATGTTGCGTTATTTTTGCCAGAAGCAGCGACACCCCAATCAGTGGCTGAGTATGAAGTGGCCAGTCTTTCGTTAATATATCGCACATTTGTGCGTTAAGTCACGGATGCCAACTTCGATTTGATGCAACGCAGCACTTTTCACACCGAGCAAATAGAAACAGCGGGCCGCTCGCGTCGCCTATAGACTCAACTTATCGCTAGGTCGCTTGCGGTCTTCCCTTCCTCCAGCTCCTCCACGAACCACTGCGGTTTCCGCCCGCGACCGGACCAGGTGAGCGCCGGGTTCTCAGGGTGCCGGTACTTCGCCGCTGCAGGCGTACGGGAGGATTTAGTCTCGGTGCCGACAAGTTCGGCCAGAGAGTAGCCCAGATCCCGGGCGAGAGCTTCCACCTTGGCGCGGGCTTCCGCCTTTTGTCGATCCTCAAAGGTGGAGATCGCCTTGGCGATGTCCTTTTGCATTTTCTTCAGCTCGGGAAGCGACAACGCCTCGAGATCGTAATCAGCCATACTATGCCTCCTGTCCTGAATGTTCCGGTATCGATAGCCCGCCGGGGCATGGGCCCGCAACTCCCGTAGGCAGGGGCATGTGACGAGGGTTGGATGAACTATAATCATCGCTGCCAGTGGAGTGCTGGGCTTGGGGTCGGGCTGTCCCGATCGGCAGGGTGACAAGTTCTGGCATGGGCTCCCCGCGCATCTCTACCTTCTGGACCATCCCTTCGACTGACAATCCCCTAATCCCGTTCGGCCTCCTGCGCGCAACCCCGCGTCAGCCCGGGCCGTGTTGGCCGCCTCTGGCGTCCTGCCCGCTCCACCCCGGTCCTTTGGGGGTTTCCGGTGTCCATGCTGTCCACCGTGCACGCATCACCCGACGGGCTTTTTCCGGGTCTTGTCGAAGGGACGGTCCCGAAGACAGGAAACACAGGAGCTAATCATGCAGAACATCGTCATCCTCGCCGGCAATATCGGTCAGAAACCCGAAACCCGCACCACTCAGGGCGGCACCAACATCACCAACTTCAGCCTCGCCACCTCGCGCCCCCGCCTCTCGGAGGGTCGCGTCCTGCGCGACGAGAATGGCTACCGCGTCATGGACACGGAATGGCACCGCATCACCTGCTTCAACGGCCTCGGCAAGACGGTCGCGGAGCATTGCGAAAAGGGCATGAAGGTCCTCGTCCACGGCCGCATCCACTACAGCAAGTGGATCGACAGCATGGGCAACGACCGCTACGGCTGCGAGATCATCGCCGAGAAGGTCGACTTCCTGAGCCGCCCGAAGTCGACCGAGAACGAAAACCCCGAGCTGGTAGACCGCGACGACGAGATCCCGTTCTGAGGAACGGGGTCTCCCCTTCGGGCCCGGCGGGACTTCCCGCCGGTTTCTCGTACTCTCGGCATCAACGCGGTTGGCTAAATTGTCTTTTGGCAACCTTGAATTGCCGAAACTCGCTCACCAAATAGTGACTGCCCGCGGGAAATGGCTCACGGGTTTGGCCGTTGAACTTGTCAACTTCTTTATGGTGATCTGGCAGCACAATGCCGAACAGCATCTCTGCGACCAGAGCCAGACGGAATGAGACACTGAGCATAGCTCGGACCTCCACGGTTACATTATACCACCTCGCGTTTCGAGACCCGTGTCTGCGAGGCGTTCGGAAGTGAGACGCTGAACGTATACGCTGACAGAAGGTGGCGTGCGTTCGGGGGACGCCCGGCCTAAAAACCGGAGCCCAGGGTCAGGGCCAGTCCTCCGAACTCTGCGATAAGGAGGCTGAATGCCGCTCGATTGGTTTAAGTCCAGAGGCTACCGCCATTTCGATCTGCCCGTTGGTGAGAAGTTCGCTAGAAAGGTAATGGACCCGAACTTCGTGATTCAGCACTCGTTTGTCCCGCTGCTTCACTACACGAAGTCCGAGAAACGCTACAAGAAATGCCCGAAGACGGGGAAACGGACGATCACCTCGAAGGACCGCCCGATCAAGTATGCATCCCACCGGGACGCCTGCATTCTTTCGTTCTACGCCAGCGAATTGAACAAATTTCTGGACGCCCATTATGACGCCGCAGGTCTGTCCGATAACGTTCTGGCCTATCGTGCCCTCGGTCGCGGCAACTACGATTTCTCGGCGGAAGTGCTTGCGTTTGCCAAGACCCATGCTCCCGTCACGATCTTGGCGTTCGACGTCAGCAGCTTCTTCGACAATCTTGACCACACGCTCCTGAAGCGCCGCCTAAAGGCAGTGCTGGGCGTAACGTCACTTCCCGAACACTGGATGCGCGTATTTCGGGCGATCACCGCCTTCCACTACGTCGATATGGAAGAACTCAAGGCGAACGCCACGTTCTCCGCCCGGCTCAAGGGGAATGGCCGGGACCGGATCGCCAGCGTCGAAGAGCTCAAGGCAAATGGCATCAAGTTCCACCCAAACCCCGAACTGGCAAAGGGGCATCGGCGAGGCATCCCCCAGGGCACCCCCATCAGCGCAGCAGCGTCGAACCTATACATGATTGACTTCGACGAGGCTGCACGCGCTTTCTGCGACAGCATCGGTGCGCTGTATCGCCGCTATTCGGACGACATCTTGGTGATCTGCGACCCTGCTCACGCCGCAGCAGCCGAAGCAGAGATCATGGATCTCATCAAGGCAGAGAAGCTGGATATCTCTCCGCACAAGACCGAAAGGACCGAGTTTACGGGCACGGGCGCCGTGGCGGGGAAAGCGGCACAGTACCTTGGCTTCGCGCTCCACGAGGCGGGGCCTGCAATTCGCGAAAGCTCCCTCGCTCGCCAATGGCGCAAGATGAAAAGGGCGATGCGTCGGACCCGCAAGATCGCCGAGCGAAATATCGCATCTGGAAAATCGACTAAGGCACACACCAAGCGCCTGTATCGCCGGTTCGCCCACCTGAAGGTGCGTGACGACGAAGGTGTTCGGATCGTGCGAAATTTTTCTTCCTATGTACGGCGCAGCGCCTCCGCATTCGGTGGTGACGAAAAGATCACTCAGCAGATCAAGCGGTTTGAACGCGCCGCGCTACGTGAGATCCAGGAACTTAAGAAGATCAAGTAAACTTGCTCTTCCTCTTATTGGATCAGATTGCGTTTTACTGATCGTGCATTCACATCGTCGCGGAAGTTAACTCGTCGGCGCCGGGCTTTGAGAGTGAGAGGAGTGCCGGTTTCCCGGTGACGGGTTGAGGGTTGGGAGAGTGGCTCCCGGCGCCCGTCACGGGAGATAGCCGATGGGCGTTGTAGAAGTTTTGGATCCGGTTCAGCCGACGCGGGCTGGTGGCTGGAAAGTGGATGTGAGCCGGGGTGAGCGGAACGGGCGGGTGTCGTCCGAATGGTTCAACCGGCCGGATGACGAGCGGTATCTCTCGCTCGACGATCTCTGGGCCAATGTGAAAGGCCGGTCGGAACGCAGCCGCAGCCGGGTGGTGCAGACGGCGGACATCCGCGTCGAGGCCGCGCGCGACAACCCCGAGCGGTTGCATCTGATGCTGCCGAAAGCGCAGGAGCCGGTCGTACCGACGCATTGGGCGTTCGGCCAGCTTGCAAGCATCGTCGGCGCACCGGCCTCCTACCTGCGCCAGCTGCCCGCGCCGCTGGCGGGGATCAATCTGCAGTATGGCCTGACCAATCATCGCGCCGAGCAGGTCAAAACCTTCGAGACCGAGGATGGCCGCACGGAACTGCGCGCCGTGACCGGCCCCGACTATGGCCGCATCCATGACCACGAGCTGGTCGAGGCGGTGCAGCGCATCGCGGGCAATGGAACCGGCGACACGCGCTGGAAGGTGCCGGGCGTGCTCGATTGGTCGACCGGGGTCTACAACCCCGATGTCGAGATCAGCCGCGACACGACCACGCTCTATGCCTCGGACCGCGACGTCTTCCTGTTCCTGGTCGACGATCGCAACCCGATCGAAGCGGGCAAGCTGCCGGACGGCTCCCCCGATCTCTACTTCCGGGGCTTCTACTGCTGGAATTCGGAGGTGGGCGCCAAGACCCTCGGCATGGCGAGCTTCTACCTGCGGGCGGTGTGTCAAAACAGGAATCTGTGGGGCATCGAGGATTTCCAGGAGATCCGCATCCGGCATTCGAAATACGCCGCCTCGCGCTTTGCCCATGAGGCGGCCCCGGCGCTGACGCGGTTTGCCAATTCCTCGCCGCAGGGCTTCGTGAACGGCATCAAGGCAGCGCGGCAGCAGGTCGTGGCGCGCAGCGATGAGGATCGCGCGGACTTCCTGCGCAAGCGCGGCTTCTCGAAAGCCGAGTCTGGCAAGATCATTGAGAAGGTGCTGATGGAGGAAGGCCGCCCGCCTGAGAGCATCTTCGACTTCGTGCAGGGCATCACGCGGCTTGCGCGCGACAAGACCCAGCAGGACGCACGCCTCGACATGGAAGGGCGCGCCAAGAAGCTCCTCGACCGGGTCGGCTGACCAAGCACCCATGCAGCGATCGCCCGACACCGGGGCGGTCGCTGCAGCTATTTCTCAACATGCACGCCGTTGGCTTTGCCCCGAAAGGGCAGGGGGCGTCGGTGTGCGCATTTCAGCGAGAACTCCCATGACCCCCCAGGAAGAAACCGTCATCCTTGAGGCCCGCGACATCCTTGGCCGCTATCTCAGCCAGAACCCGGTGATCGGGAGCTGGAAAGCGCTGATGGATTATTGCGCGCTGACCGTGCGTGGGCCGATCGAGCGATTCCATGTCCTCTATCTCGACCGCAAGAACCGCATCATCGCCGATGAGCTTCTCTCGACCGGCACGGTCGATCACGTCCCGGTCTATCCGCGCGAGGTGATCAAGCGGGCACTGATGCTGAACGCCAGCGCCCTGATCCTGATCCACAACCACCCGTCGGGCGATCCCACGCCGTCTGAGGCCGATCTCAGCATGACCAAGGAGATCCAGAAGGGCTGCAAGTATCTCGGCCTGACGCTGCACGACCACATCATCGTCGGGGCCGGGACGGAGCTGAGCCTGCGGGCCCTCGGCAAGCTCTGATCGTGGCACCAGACCTGCTGCCGTCGCCCCTTCGAGGAAGAGGGCGGCGGTTTGGTCTTTGACGGATGAGGCGGGGAGAGAGGCTTCCCGCGCCGTTGGAGATATTGCCATGTTTGACCTTCCCCTGCCGATCCAACCGAGCGCGCGCCTGATGGGTCCTGTCCCAAATGGCCCGACTGTCGCTTCTGATCCCAGCCTGCCTTTCGCGCTGACGCGGATGCACCGGACGCCGACAGCCCTGATGTCGGGCACCGCTGCCCCCGTGGTCGTTGAGCGTTTTGCGACCTTGGCTGATGCCATGCAGGGGACGTTTGAGCTTGCCGAGGACAACGGCCCCGATGCAGCGCCGCAGCTTCTGGCCATCCTTGATTGCGACCAGCGCCTGGTTCTTGCCGGGGCCGCCAGTCATGGCGCTTTGGCTTGGTGCCACCCTGTCGCCAATGCTCTTGAGGCGCGGGCCGTCGTGACCGAGGCGGTTCAACTTCGCGCCCAGGCTGGCCGTGCCATTGACTGGCACGAGCCTGAATTGGCGCAGCGGCTGCGTCACCGTGCCGATCTGCTGGATGCCCGTCTTGTCGACCCGCTCTGGCGCGCCTTTGTCGCCCGGGCGCTGCAGCTCGCGGCGTGACGCCCGAGAGACAGAGGAGGGATGGGAGGGGTTTGAGCCTTCGGGGGGCAGAGGAGTGCGCCACCCGGGGGGTCTGACCTGTCCTCACCGAACGGAGATATCCATGACCCAGACTGAACCCACTCTGGCCGCACCGCTGCGGCCTTCCACTGTCGATTTCGGGGCGATCCTTGCCGCGCATGCCGAACGCACCGCCCGGACCCTCGCCCTGCGCCCGGGCAACAAAGACCGCCTGTTCGATGGCCTCATGGCCGCCGGCATCACTCATGTCACCGTGACTTTCGACGGGGCCGGTGACAGCGGCCAGATCGAAAACATTGGCGCCTGGGCGGGCGAGACGGCTGTCGATTTTCCCGCGACCGAGATCGACTATGCCGCGCTGACCTGGGATGACCCCGAGGTCGAGATGCGGCAGCTCTCGCTGGAGGATGTCGTCGAGCAGCTCACCTACGACTTCCTCTCCGACACCCATGGCGGTTGGGAAAACAACGACGGCGCTTACGGCGAGTTCTGCTTCGACGCTGCGGCCCGCTGCATCCATCTCGAGTTCAACGAGCGCTTCACCTCGTCCGAACTCTACACGCACGATTTCTGAGGGGGCGACGATGGCACATCCCTACCACCACGCCCTGTCCTCAGTGAAGAAATGGGGTGGCACGGTCGATGATTTCATCGCGGTGCATAAATGGTTCGACCAGAGCAAGGAGATCACCGTCGATTTTCGGCACCGGGCCCTGCGGCACCATGCCTTATCCTGACTCTATGGAAGCGTCTTATTCCTGTGCATGGTGCGGGTTATTCGGAACCTTGGGATTGAGAGATGAGCCAGCCCCGGCCCGCTCTCCACCAAAAGGGCCGTAGGGACGGGGCTGGCGGCGTTTCGGTTTGAGCGCGACTGGAGTCGCGGGCGTCGTTTGCGGGACGCGAACGTCTTTGGAGGACGGATGGTGCAGCTTTATTTCACCGACGGATCGGCGCTGCACGCGCCAGTTTCGGTCGAAGGCGTTCCGGTCGATCTTTCCGCGTCCTTGACCGAGGCCGCTGGCAGGATCGGCCTGATGGATGGCATGCCGTTCTTTCTGGATCGGGACGGAAGCTACTTGCATGACGTGAACCGGTTCTTTCGCGCCTGTCCGACCATGGGGGTGCGTTCGCGGCACAGTTTGCGCGCCTACGCCCATGACATCTTCGTCTGGATGCGGTTTCTGGAAGAACGGCGTGGTGGCAAGCAGCTTTGGCGTGCCGATTACAACGATGTCATCGCGTTTCACCATGCACGGCGTTTGTCGGATGCACCGTTCCAGATTTCGGCATCCAGCTGGAACAGGGCGATCGCGGCGCTCGACAAACTGTATCGGTGGGCGCTCGAAGAAGGCCTGATCGCATCCTCGCCGTTTCGATACGACCTGTCCTTTCGTCATGGGCAAGGGCGGGGAGCGCCCAAGGTGGTTGAGGGCAACAGGGCGCGGGAACGTGCCGCGCGCCCACATAACATGCAATTCGTCGATATCGGGCGCTACCTCGCGTTCCGGGATATCGGCCTGAGGGGCAGACTGCCGGACGGGTCCGCGGACCGAGCCTGGCGCGGTCGCAATGGCGAGCGGAATGCCGTCTTTGCGGAACTGCTCGTCGCCACGGGGATGCGCCTCGGCGAGGCCGGTAGCCTGATCATCGACGAACTGCCTCGGTGGTCTTCCGACAGCTCGCGGATACTTCCTTTCGATCTGCCGGGCGCGATTACCAAGGGCGAGCGCCCTCGTCGTGTTCGTTTGCCGCGCCGTGTGCTCAAGCTGATCGGGGATTATTGCGATATCGAGCGCCATGTTGCCGTCGCCAAGGCGCCGCCTCGTCCGGTCGTCCCCTTCGTAATATCACCCGATGGCCGCAGCGCCATCGATGGCAGTGGCCGGCGCATCGCGCTGACCAGGCTCCGTCCGCAAGATCGGCAACGGCTGCTGCGATCAACGGATGGGATGGATGAACACGCATCGCTCTGGCTCACGGAGCGCGGTCAGCCCGTGTCGTCCGGAACCTGGGAGGTGGCATTTCGCAGGGCAAGCCAACGGTGCCAGGCTTTCGGCCTCGATATCACCGTCACACCGCACATGTTGCGGCACACTTTCGCGGTCAACATGCTGTCGATGCTGATCCGCGAACAGGTGGGCAGGATCTTCAACCCGACCGATGCGCATGGTGCAGCCTATCGCCAGATGCTTGGCGATCCGCTTCGCCATCTCCAACACCTCCTCGGCCACGCGAACATCACCAGCACCTATATCTATCTCGACAGCCTTGCCGAGGCGCAGGAACTCGTCGATGCGGCGTCGGATCGCTGGACCGACGAACTCATGGCGGACGACCAATGACCGGCAGAGCCCGCGTCTCACAGCCCCGCCCAGGGCGACGCGCGAGCTTTCCTGACAATCTTCCCGATCCCGGCCCCGCCGCCGCCATTGCCATCGCCGCCCGCCGTTTCGAGATTACCTTGGCCGGACGGACTGCGACGATGGACCTTACGCGTTTGCCGGGTCGCAATTCGCTTGCGCGGTCCTTCACGCAGGCACTCTGGCAGGCGTGTCAGGTCGGTGGTCCCGCCGGCACCGTCCGCACCGCCATGTCATTGGCCGAAGCCATCCATCGGTTCTGGCGCTATCTCGATGCGACAGACTCATCCGTACAGGCGCTTGCCGAGATTGATGTCGCTACCATCGAAGGCTTCGACACCTGGATGGATGAGCGCGGACAGCATCCCAACCATCGCCGTCACCAGATGGGAGATGTGGTGATGCTGCTGCGGTTGGCGGATGCGGGAGAACCAGGCCGCCTTTCCGACGAGGCTTCCCGCCGATTATTCTATGTCAGTACACGCCCGGGTGTTCCACCGCGCCCGCGCGATGCCTACAGCGACAGTGTCCGGGTGGCCTTGAAGACGGCCGCACGTGCCGATGTTGCAGCGATCATGCAGCGATTCCGTCCGGCGCTTGAACAGGATTGCGAGACACGCATCGACCGGCTGGAGATGGACGCCTTCGCGGAGATCGACCGTGTCGGTTTTATTACCGTCAAGAACGACCTTTTTCGTCAACTCTACGGGGCACGGAACTATGCAGGGATTTCGAATGAGGGGCTGAGCGACAGGATGCATGGCACGCGGCATCTGCTCCTCGGCGATCTGATTGCTCTGTTCGTTCTGCTGTCGCTGGAGACCGGTCTCGAGATCGAGGCGATCAAGACCCTGCGTGCCGACTGCCTCAAGAACCCGTCCAGCGGCTATGTCGAGATCGAGTATTGCAAGCGCCGCGCCCGTCATGCCGAGTGGAAGCGGCTGCGGGTTCGGGACGGAGGGTCAGGCACCCCGGGCGGCCTCCTGCGCCTCGCAATTCAGTGGACCGCGACGGCGCGCGGTCATCTCGGGAGCGAACAGCTTTTCACGTATTACTGCCGCGGCCGCCTGACCGATGTCGTTCTGCCGATGCAATCCGCTAGAAAGGTCTGGGTCAAACATCATGGGTTGCAGGATGATGACGGGAAGCTGTTGAAGCTCTGCCTCTCGCGTTTGCGCAAGACCCACAAGGCTGCGTGGTATCGCAAGACCGGCGGTCAGCTGCGCCGGTTTGCGGTTGGACATACCGTCGAGGTTGCCGCGAACCACTATGGGGACATTCCCGCCTTGCGGCCGACACACGAAGCTACCATCGCCGAGGCGCTGATGGACGCTGTCGAAGATGCGTTGCAACCTACCGTGTTGACCCAGGAGGCCGAGGCCAAAGTCTTGGCAGCTCCGTCTTCGGCACAGCCCGGTTTTCCGGAGGGCTTGGCGACCGATGTTCCCGCATTGCTGGCAGGCGAACAGGATGTATGGCTGGCAAGCTGTTCCGGCTTCTACAGCAGCCCGTTCGCCACCTCGGGAGAGGCCTGCCCGGTGCCGTTCTGGGGCTGCCTCGAATGCCGCAACGGCGTCATCACCACCCGCAAGCTTCCCGCGCTGATGACGTTTCTGGATTTCGTGGTGGACCAGCGCAAGGTTTTGTCCGAAGCAGATTGGCTGGCGAAGTTCGGGCGGGCCCACCACAGGATCGTCGCGCAGATATTGCCGCAATTCTCTGAGCCCGATCTCGCCGCCGCGCGCGCGCTCGCAGCCAGTCAATCGGCACAGATCTACCTTCCCCCGGAGGCGGGTCTCGCATGAGAGCAAATCCAGACTTCACGACCGCAAGGCCATCGCTGCCATCGGCAATCCATCCCGACGACACCGACATCCTCGCAGGCAGACCGCTCAGACCGGGATCGGAGCGGTCGATGCTGTCCCGCTTCGGCGACGATGTCTGGGATCTCAGTCCGGCGATGTTTCGCGCCAACGCGCGTCCGGCCGCGTTTCGTGTGGATTTCGGGGCCATTGCAGACCCCGCGCTTCGACGGCTCGCCAAGGAGTATATGCTTGCCCGCCTTCAGGCGCCGCTGCGCAGCTACCGGGGCCCTTGCGGCCCCTCGACTGCCAAGGGCACATTGCTGTTCCTGTGCCATTTCGGAGAGTTCCTGCACGATCGTATCGGTTCCGTCGAACTGGGGCGCGTCGACCAGCAAGTGCTGGACGCGTATCTGGCGCATCTGGGGGCAGACGGCGCACGTTCATCGCAACAGATCCGCCTCTATGTCGATGTCCCCATCGACCTCCATCATTTCGGGCCATGGGTGACCGGGGGCGGCATTCCCTTCCTGCCCTGGGGTGGGCGCACGGCAAGCAATGTCAGCGGTCGGAGCCGGACGAGCTCGGAGAATACCACGCCGCGCATCCCCGAACCGGTCATCGGCGTCTTGCTCCACTGGTCTATGCGATACGTCGATGTCTTCGCCCCGGATATCCTCGCGGCGCGCGAAGAGTTGGATCGCCTTGAAGTCCGTGCTGCCCAGATCATTGCCGAGGATGCGCGCCAAACCCGCCACGAACGGTTTCGCTACCGTCTTCGTACCTGGCTCGAGGCCCGACGGGCGGAAGGGCGGGGCGTGCCAATCTGGGAGCGCCGTCCAAACACCACCCGCGGTGTCCCCGATGTTAAGGAAGGCAATGCGTATAATTTCAGGCTGATGTGCCTTCAGATCGGCTGTCCTCAAACGGGGAACCTCAGTAGTTCCACCGCGACCGTGAGGATGCTGGACCAGATGGTGGGTGAGATGGGAACCGAGGTCGGCGGAATGGATACCCCTATCACCCTCGATCCCGATACCGGCCTGCCCTGGCGGGAGCGTTTCGACACGGACAGCCTGCCACATGAAGAGCAGATGCTGCAGGCGGCCTGCTACATCGTCTGCGCGTATCTAACGGGGATGCGCGACAGCGAGTTGCAGGACATGGAGCCGGGCTGCGTTTCGGTTGAACGCAGTGCCGACAACCTGATAGAGCGCTATCGTGTGCGGAGCACCGTCTACAAGCATCGCGAAGCGGCGGGTGTTTCCGCCGACTGGATCACCATCGCGCCGGTCGCCCGTGCCGTCGAGGCCATGGAAGCCCTGTCGCGTCGAGCGCGCGGCGACCGTGATCTTCGATCCCTCTGGGTCTCGCTGAAGCCATGGGACTGGACCGCGGACTACCTGGCAGCGCAGGCGTCGCCGATCATCAAGATGTTTCGAGACGGTCTGGATGCAAAGGTCGCAAACCCGCCCGCAATTCCACATGTAGATGGGTGCGCTTGGCATTTCAGCACCCGGCAGTTCCGGCGCACCATCGCATGGTACATCGCGAACCGCCCCTTCGGCGTGATCGCTGGCAAGATCCAGTACAAGCACGCCTCCGTGGCGATGTTCGAGGGCTATGCCGGCGCGCCGCATGGCGATTTTCGCCGGGCGGTCGAGCAGGAACGGGCGCTTGGCCAATTGGACGATGTCGTCGCCTATTATGAGGCCTACCTGCAGGGTGACGAGCCCGGCGGCCCGGTATCGTCCCGCCTCAAGCAGGAGTTCGCCCATATACGGGACGCCCTCGGCGATCTGCCCGGGCGCATCCTCGATCAGAAGCGCCTGCGAACGATGCTGGCGCATCTCGGAAAGACACTGCATGTCGGATTTCTGAATGATTGCTTCTTCGATCCCGCCAGCGCCCTTTGCCTGCGGCCCGACGACAGGCCGGCGGCTCCTGTGATTTCGCGTTGCAGCCCGGACCGCTGCCCCAATTCCTGTCTGACCGCCCGCCATGTTGCGCCTTGGCAGGCCTCGATCGAAGAGGGTGAGCGCCTCCTGCAGGGCAACACCCTGTCGGCGGTTCAGAAGGTCGCAATCACACAGGACAATGATCGACAGCGCCGACTGATCGCTCATTTGGAGGACCCGAAGGTATGACACGGCCCGTCAGTCAGAAGACCGAAGACGCCTTGCGCACCGCCATGATGCGACTGCTCGAAGGAACCTCCGTCCATACCGACGGGCGCCTCAGCGTCGCCAATCTCGCGCGCGAGGCCGGTGTCAGCCGCGCAACGGCCAACCGGGCGACCGCCGTTCTCGTGGAATTTCGTGCGGCGGAGGCGCGGTTCCGGTCGGGATCTGTCGCGGGATTGAAGGCCCGTATCCGCGAACTTAAAGCCGAGCTGCGGGCCGCACGCGGTGGCGAGATGGCCGAGTTGCGCGCGACCGTCAAAACCCTGGCGCAACAAATCCAGATCCTCGCGCTCGAGGGTGAAGAACAACGCTGCCTGATCGCGGTTCTTGAAGAGCAGATCGCGCGGGCTGACCCGAATGTCCTGCCGTTCAGGCCGCCGTCCCAGGGCGGCACCTGAGGTCAAGATCAGAAAAAGAAAGAGGTGAGCTGGGTGGGGGTGAAACAGGGATAAGAAGAGAGGGAGCCCCCATGAACTGTCTCACCCATGCCGCACAGGAAAACCTCAATGAAGGCAGGAGGTTTTCAGAAAGAGACAGCTTGACTGTCCAGATAACATGCCGAGGGCATATTCATGGCCGAGACGATCTTCGGCCAGACCCTCACGCTCTCGACCGGGCGCATCATCCCGACCCGCTGGGTCGGCGAACAGCACGTGAAGGAAGACCTCGGCTTTATCCCGAGTTTCGCCGACTGGGTGAAGGCCATCCGCCCCGAACCCTGGATGGGCCGGTCCGGGCGGATCGAGGCGCTGGTCGATCCGCATCTCGCCTCGCCCGTGGTCGAGGTCAGTTGACATGACTGATCCCGCATACTTGCGCCTCGGTCTGCCGCCGACGGCATCGCCCCAGACAGTTCTGCGCGCGGCGGTCCGGGCGCTGCACCCCGACACGCGCGCCGTGCGCAGCTTCCGGACGGCGCGCAAGCGCTTCTACCGGCAGATGCTCTGCGCGCATGCCGCGCGGCAGGCATCGGGCGACAATCCGACCGGCTGATCGCTTCCAACCAACCCTTCATCCCAATCCAGCGCCCGGCCCCAAGGCCCGGGTTTCTCAATCTCAGGAGGTCCCCATGGCGGATTACTTCACCCATTTCTCATGCCTGATCGACGTCGGCACGCCCGACAAGGCCGCCCGGGCCCTTGCCCTGTTCCAGAGCTTGCGCGAAGCCGATCAGGACGCCGATGACCCGGAGGTCGCAGGCTTCGACCTCGTGCACCAGGATGCGCCTGAGGGCAGCACCCTCTGGATCCATGACGACGAGCACGGCGATGTCGAGGCGGTCATCCGCTTCGTGCTGCGCCTTGCGGAAGAGCTCGATCTCACCGGCCTCTGGGGGTTCCAATATTCCCTGACCTGCTCCCGGCCGCGCCTCGACGCTTTCGGAGGTGGCGCGCATGTAATCGATCTCGGTGCCCGCAAATCCATCGGCTGGACGAGCAGCCAGGAGTGGCTGGCCGTTGCATTGAACGGGGAGGACGTGGATGCCTGAAATCATATGCACCACCGTCTACCAGTTCCCCGAACTCTCGGAGGCGGCCAAGGACAAGGCGCGCAGCTGGTATCGCGAGCTTGGGCCTCACGACGATTGGTGGGACGCGGTCTACGAGGATTTCGAGCGCATCTGCGATATTCTCGGCGTCCGGCTCAAAACCACGCCTGTGCGGCTGATGGGCGGCGAGACGCGCCCAAAGCCCTGCATCTGGTTTTCAGGGTTCTGGAGCCAGGGCGACGGGGCCTGCTTCGAAGGCTATTGGTCCCACGCCAAGGGTGCCGCCGCGCGCATGCGGGACTATGCCCCGACCGACGCGACGCTCCATGGCATCGCCGACCGGCTGCAGGCCATCCAGCGGCGGAACTTCTACCAGCTCGCCGCCGAGGTCGGCCATCGTGGCCGCTACTACCACGAATTCACCATGTCGATCGACGTCACGCGCGACAGCCCGACCTGGCAGCCGCCGACCGAAGACGCCGAGGAGACCGTGACCGAGGCGCTCCGCGATCTGGCCCGCTGGCTCTACCGCCAGCTTGAGGCCGAATACGACCACCAGACCTCGGACGAGGCCATAGAGGAGGGGATCATCGTCAACGAGTACACCTTCACCGAAGGAGGGCGCCGCTTCGGGTGAGACGGCACGGTTGAAAACTGTCAGAAATCTGCGTATATTTCTGACAAAGGAGCGATCATGGAGCGCATGGCCGAGAGCATAATGAATGTCGCGACGACGTTGCCCGAGGGGGTGCCCTTGGCAGCGAAGGGCCTGCTGCACCTCGGCTCGCGCGCGGCGGTCGATCAAACGCTGTCGCGTCTGGCCGCGCGCGGCGAATTGATCCGCGCTGGCCGCGGCATCTACATGCGCCCCGTCCAGACACGCTTTGGTCCGCGCAGTCCGTCCGCTGAACAGGCGATTGAAGCGCTCGCTGTGCAGCGGGGCGAGACGATCGTGCCGAGCGGTGCTGCCGCGGCAAACGCTTTGGGCCTGACCACGCAGATGCCGGTCAAGTCGGTTTACCTCACCTCGGGACGAAGCCGTGTGCTGAACCTTGGCCGGCAGGCAGTCGAACTGCGTCATGCGCCGCGCTGGCAGTTGGCCCTTGGGAGCAAGACCTCGGGCCAGGCCGTCCGTGCGCTGGCATGGCTCGGGCCGGATGAGGCTCCCAAGGTCCTGCAAATCCTGCGATCCAAGCTCACGGAGACGGCAAAGACCGAACTCGTGTCCGCCGCGCCGCAGTTCCCGACTTGGCTGGCACGATTGATCGGAAAGATGGTCCATGGCTGAGGCATTCCTGCGCCTCACTGCCAAAGACCGACTGGATGCTCTTGGTGTTGCAGCCGATCGGCTTGGCCGGCCAGCCCACCTCCTCGAAAAGGACGTCTGGGTGGTCTGGGCGATCCAGCAATTGTTTGGATCGCCCGTCGGCACAAACCTCGTCTTCAAGGGTGGCACCTCTCTGTCGAAGGCCTACCAGGTCATTGACCGGTTTTCCGAGGATGTGGATCTGACATTCGATATCCGGGCGCTGATCCCTGATTTGCTCGAGGGCCGTGAAGATGCCATGCCCGCCACATCCAGCGAAGAGCGGCGCTGGTCGAAGCGCGTCCGACAGGCTTTGCCTGAATGGGTGGCCGGGACCATCCAGCCGATCCTGCAGCAGGCAATTGATCGGGAAGGGATCGATGCCGGCCTTCGGATTGACGGCGACAAGCTGTTCATCGATTACCCGCACCTCGCCCAAGGCACTGGATACGTTTCTCCGAGCGTAATGCTGGAATTCGGCGCGCGTTCTACCGGAGAGCCGGCATCAGCGCGCGACATTGTTTGCGATGCCGCGTCGGTGATCGAAAGCGTGGAGTTTCCGGTTGCTCGTCCCCGCGTGATGCATGCCGAGCGAACGTTCTGGGAGAAGGCGACGGCTATCCACGTCTTCTGCTTGCAGAAACGTTTGCGCGGCGATCGCTTCTCGCGGCACTGGCACGACCTTGCTAGGCTAGATGAGGCGGGCATTGCCACTGCCGCCACTGAAGATCGGGCGCTCGCGGATGCCGTGGCTCGCCATAAGACGATGTTTTTCTCTGAAAAGACCGCCGATGGCGCAAAAGTTAACTACAGCGCAGCAACAGCCGGACATCTGCAACTGGTCCCAAGCGGTGAGGCATTGATTGTTCTCGCAGATGATTACCGCCGGATGGTCGCAGATGGTCTCTTCGCCACGTCACCAGAGCCCTTCGATGTTTTGATGGACCGCTGTGCTGAGATCGCGCTCAGGGCGAATGCCGCTTTCAAAACTTGAGGAAGCCTTTCCGATGGGAACGGGTTTTATTCGAAAAGCTTCTCGGGCAGTGAGAGGTTCGTTCCACCTTTGTTCCGAGCGGCGTCTATGGTATATGTTGGGTCAGTTATCGATTCTGGCACACGATATGGAGGCCGAGGTCATGGCAAAGAAATCAGGCGGCAACGGGCATTACCGCAGCGCAATCACGGGCCGCTACGTCACCACGGCGCACGGAAAGCGCAGCCCCAACACGACGGTCTATGAAAAGACAGGCGGCGGCGCGACCGGGTCGGCGCGCAGCGCCAAAACCGGACGTTTCGTGACTGAGGGGGTTGCAAAGCGTAACCCTCGCACGACCGTAAAAGAAGATTGATGGAGGCAGGACATGAAGGACTTGAGGCTTCGCAATCTTGAAAAGTATCGGACCGGCGGAACGCAGGATCGAATGGAACTTTCGCTGCCCAGGCCAATGAGTCCTTCGGGCAAGGTGTATCATTATTCTCCAAAGGAGGATGCTGCCCCGCGTCTCTTCCTAGTGGGTGAGGCACCAGAAGAGCGTACGATCTCAGATGTTAACAGGTCTCGCATGCGTCGCGAGCCGGGGCCGGGGCAAACGGTCTGTCCGTATTCCGGCCATATGGCTGATGATGAGGAATTCACACACGCTGATGATATTGCGGCGGTGAAAAAGCACGCGCTCTGGTTGGTCGAAAATGATGTGAGCGATTGGCTCGGTGAATATGCCAAGGATTTCAACCGCAAGTTTGGAAAAGGTGGCCTCATCTCCATGAAGATGGAGCACAAGCCGCGGCGGCGTGTTGAGCCGCTTGCGATACGAGAGGATTTGCTGCGCAGCCTAGATTGCGGAGTATGCGGTCGATCCTACGGGGTCTACGCACTCGCCTTGTTCTGTCCCGATTGCGGAGCACCGAACGTAGCGATGCATTTTCGTCGCGAGGTTGAGATTGTTGGGGAGCAGATTGCTCTGGCAGATGACCTCGATGAACAGGGTAGAAGCGAGATTGCCTATCGCGTAATGGGGAACGCGCATGAAGATGTTCTGACCGCCTTTGAAGCGACGCTGAAGACGGTTCATGCGTACTTGGTTCGCACGCATCTGCCCGAGAGGGTCGAAAAACTCATCGGCAAAAAAGCGATCGGCAATGCTTTCCAGAATGTTGACCGTGGTAGGGGTGTGTTTGCCAAGATTGGGATCGACCCATTTGACGGCCTGAACGATCTCGAAATCGAAAATCTGCGTCTGAACATTCAAAAGCGCCACGTTCTCGGCCACAATCTCGGCGTGGCAGACGAACACTATGCGAGTTTCTCAGAAGATCACGAACCTGGTGAGACCGTCACGCTGATTGGTGAGGATGTGAAGCGGTTTGCAGATTATTGCCTGAGAGTGGTCGAACGACTTGAAGAGTATCTGCTTTCGAACGTGACACTGTCGGAGCCCTAAGCTGTTCCCATTGAATACTCGCTGTTTCTAAAGCTCAGCGCACAAGTCGGTTATTACGCCAAAGCTTCCACGAGCAAGGCTTTGCGCCCTTCACTGACTTTCAGCTGATCACTCTCACTTGTTCCCGTCGATCCACTTCGACATCAGCCCCTTGTCTCGGAAACACTCATCCGGCACGGCACGGCGTTTGATCCGGGCGAGGCGTTCGGCAAAGGCGACCTGCTTTGACGTCGGGCGGCTGTCCTGCGTGCCCGGCTTCAGTTTGGCTTGTGCGTCGATCCAGGCGCTCAAGGAGCGCCGATCTTGCTGAACCTCCCACGGCAGAAGCGTCTGGTTGCGCAGGGCCAGCGCGCGGGCATAGGCGATCTGCTTTGGCGTCGCGGGCAGGGCGTAAGTGGTGCTTTCCATCGGGGATCTCCCTTCTTAGCGTGGCTCTTAAAGTAGAACATAACAGAAACAAAAGCAAGCCGCCTGCGGAAATCATGGGGTTTGAGAGGAAGAGGATGGCCGGGGAAGGTCAGGCCTGAGGGTGCCCGAAAGAGGGTGTCCGGGCCTGATCCTGTTCCTCATTCCGGAGTTTCCCAATGACCCATCTCGCCCATTTTGCCACCGAGCGCGCCCTTGCGTCTGTTGTCCCCATCCCGTCCCCCGATACGGCCGCTGCGATCTTGAGGGTGGCCGAAGCGCTGCAGACTGATCTGGCGCAAGGTTTCCAGATCGACGCGCTGCGCCTGCGCGTTGAGATGGAGCGCGCCTTTGGCGGCTCTGATGCGACCGGCGCCTGGGACTGGAAGTTGGCCTATGAAGCTGGCGAGGCAGCGCTGGTCTTGTTCCTGCGGAAATTTGGCCGCGCGCTTCTGGCCCGGGCTGGATCACCCGCAGCGCTGCTGCCGATCCTTGCCAAGGTGTCCGGCCTTTTACCGACCCATACGCGGCGGTCCGAGGAGATGGAGCGGTTTCAGCAATTCTCGACGCCGCTGCCCATGGGGCTGGCCGCAATGGCTGCAGCACAGATCACCGCGCGCGATCTGGTGCTGGAGCCATCGGCTGGGACGGGCCTTCTGGCGGTCCTCGCAGAAATCGCGGGTGGCAGTCTCGCGCTGAACGAGCTTGCCGACACCCGCGCCGATCTTCTGCGCCGCCTGTTTCCGGGTCGACCGGTCACGGGCTTTGACGCCGCCCAGATCGACGATCATCTCGACGCGGACCTGCGCCCGAGCATCATCCTGATGAACCCGCCATTCTCGGCGGTGGCCAATGTCGACGCCCGCACCACCGAGGCGACAGCCCGGCATCTGCGTTCGGCGCTTGCGCGCCTGGCCCCCGGCGGACGGTTGGTCGCCATCACCGGCGCGGGCTTCGCGCCCGATGCGCCCGCTTGGGCCGAGACCTTCGCCCGCCTGACCGAGACCGCGCATCTGGTCTTTACAGGTGCCGTGTCCGGTGCGGCCTTCGCCAAGCACGGCACCAGCTTTGAAACCCGCCTCTCGGTCTTCGACAAATGCCGCGGTGGCGAGGCGGGCGGCATCACAGCCGATCTGACGCGCCCGATTTCACCCGATGTGGCCAGCCTGCTGTCGCTGATCACGGCCCATGTCCCCCCGCGCCTCGAACTGGCGCAGGTCGCACCAGCCGGGCAGGGCCCCACTTCTCCCTTCCCGGGAAATCCTGCCCGCACCACGCGCACAGGCATCAGCTCGTCGCGCGCCACGCCAGCAACACCCACCACCAACACCGCTCCGCAGATCGAGGCCGCAGACCTCGCCTATACCCTGCGCGATGCAACCGAGGACGGCGCCAGCGCGCGTCTTTCGGATTCCATTTATGAGACCTTCCGCCTGCAGGCGATCGACATCCCCGGCGCGGCACCGCACCCCACCAAGCTGGTGCAATCAGCGGCCATGGCTTCGGTCGCTCCCCCGAAACCCAGCTACCGGCCCAAGCTTCCAGCCGCCATCCTGCGCGATGGCCTTCTGTCCGACGCGCAGCTTGAGACCGTGATGTACGCGGGCGAGGCGCATGGCGCGTATCTCGCGGGGTCTTGGACTGTCGATGAAACCGGCGACATGGTCTCGGCCGCGCCGGACGATGCCGCTGACGCTGTCCGCTTCCGTCGCGGCTTCTTTCTTGGCGATGGCACCGGCGCGGGCAAAGGCCGCCAGTCGGCCGGGATCCTGCTCGACAACTGGTGCCAGGGCCGCCGCAAGGCGCTCTGGATCTCGAAAAGCGACAAGCTGCTGGAAGATGCGCAGCGCGACTGGTCCGCACTCGGGCAGGAACGCTTGCTGGTGACGCCGCTGTCGCGCTTTGCGCAAGGCAAGGATATCCCGCTGACCGAGGGCATCCTGTTCACCACCTATGCAACGCTGCGCTCAGAGGAGCGCGGGGCCAGGAAATCCCGCGTCGACCAGATCGTCGACTGGCTGGGGGCGGATTTCGACGGTGTGATCTTGTTCGACGAAAGCCACGCCATGGCAAATGCCGCCGGCAGCAAGGGTGAGCGCGGCGATGTCACGGCCTCGCAGCAGGGCAGGGCGGGTCTGCGTCTCCAGCACAAGCAGCCCAATGCCCGCGTGGTCTATGTCTCGGCCACCGGTGCAACGACGGTGCACAACCTCGCCTATGCGCAGCGCCTCGGTCTTTGGGGCGGCGAGGATTTCCCGTTCGCGACGCGCGCGGAATTCGTGCAAGCGATTGAGGCGGGCGGCGTTGCCGCGATGGAGGTCCTCGCGCGCGACCTGCGGTCCCTTGGCCTCTATACTGCCCGGTCGCTCTCCTATGACGGCGTCGAATACGAGATGCTGGTTCATGCGCTGACGCCTGAGCAGCGCGGCATCTATGATGCCTATGCCGGGGCCTTCGCCATCATCCACAACAACCTTGCGGCCGCGATGGAGGCGGCCAACATCACGGGTGACAGCGGCACTCTGAACCGCCAGGCCAAATCCGCCGCTCGCTCGGCCTTCGAGAGCGCCAAGCAGCGCTTCTTTGGCCATCTGCTGACGTCGATGAAGACGCCGACCCTGATCGCTGCCATCGACGCTGATCTCACGGCGGGCCATGCCGCCGTCATCCAGATCGTCTCGACGGGAGAGGCATTGATGGAACGCCGCCTGACGGAGATCCCGACTGAAGAATGGAACGACATCCGCGTCGACATCACCCCGCGGGAATATGTCATGGACTACCTCGCCCATTCCTTCCCGGTGCAGCTCTACGAGCCCTTCACTGACAGCGAGGGCAATCTGTCGTCCCGGCCCGTGGTACGCGAAGGCCAGCCTGTGGAATGCCGCGAAGCCGCGCGGCGGCGCGATGCGCTCATCGAGAAGCTGGCCTCACTGCCGCCCGTCCCGGGCGCGCTGGACCAGATCGTCCAACGCTTCGGCACCGATCTCGTGGCCGAAGTCACGGGCCGGTCGCGCCGCATCGTGCGCAAGGGCGAGGGCCATGCCGCGCGGCTTGTCGTGGAAAGCCGGGCAGGGTCTGCCAACCTCGCGGAGACAGCGGCCTTCATGGATGACCAGAAGCGCATCCTGATCTTCTCGGATGCCGGTGGCACCGGGCGCAGCTATCACGCTGATCTCGGAGCCAAGAACCAGCGCCTGCGGGTCCACTACCTTCTGGAACCCGGTTGGAAGGCAGATGCCGCCATCCAAGGTCTTGGTCGCACCAACCGCACCAATCAGGCGCAGCCGCCGCTCTTCCGGCCGGTGGCCACCGATGTGAAGGCGGAGAAGCGGTTCCTCTCGACCATCGCGCGCCGCCTCGACACGCTCGGGGCAATCACGCGAGGGCAGCGCCAGACCGGCGGGCAGGGGCTGTTCCGGCCCGAGGACAACCTCGAGTCCCCCTATGCCCGCGACGCGCTGCGTCAGCTTTATCGCCGGATCTATCGCGGCGATGTGGCTGGCTGCTCGCTCGGGGCTTTCGAGGATGCCACCGGTCTGAGCCTGACCGATGACAATGGGCTGAAGGATGATCTGCCCCCAATCACGACCTTCCTCAATCGCCTGCTGGCGCTGACGATCGACATGCAGGCCGTGCTCTTCTCGGTCTTCGAGGAACTCCTCGATCAGCGAATCGAGGGCGCTATCGCTGCCGGGGTCTACGACCTCGGGCTCGAGACGCTGCGCGCCGAGAGCTTTCAGGTGACGGATGCGCGTGTGATCTACACCCATCCCGGCTCCGGCGCAGAAACCCAGCTCCTGACCATCGCGCAAAAGCAGCGCAACACGCCGACCGCGCTCGCTGATGCGCTCGACTGGCTCGAAGACCCGAAGGCACGCATGCTGGTCAACAGCCGATCCGGTCGCGCCGCGGTGCAGGTGCCCGCCACCAGCCTGATGCTGGACGACGGCACCATCGAGCCCCGCCTGCGGCTGGTCCGCCCGACGGAGGCCAGCACGGTTCCGGCCAAGATCATGGAGGACACAAACTGGATGGAAGCCGACCGCGCGGCCTTCACTGAAGCCTGGACGGCAGAACTGGCTGAAGTGCCGGAGTTCACGGAAACCACGCTGCACATCGTGGCGGGGCTGCTGCTGCCGATCTGGAAGCAGCTCCCACAGGATGAGACCCGCGTCTACCGGCTGCAGACCGATGACGGTCAGCGCATCATCGGTCGCCGGGTCTCTCCTGCTTGGGTCGCGACCACGCTGGCCAATGACGCGCCGCAACTCACGGCGGCGCAGGTCCATGCTCTCGTGCTGGAGGGAAAGACCGTGGTGCGGCTGGCCGAAGGGATGGAGTTGCACCGCTCACGCGTCATGGGCGTGAACCGGATCGAGCTGTCTGGGTTCACTGAGGTCGCCAAGGACCGGCTCAAGGCCGATGGCTTCTTCTCGGAGATCATCAGCTGGAAGCTGCGCCTCTTCTGCCCCACCGATGCCAGCGGCATTGCCGTGCTGGGTCGTCTGCTTGCACGTTGTCCTGTGACGGGACTACATGCACGCGGGGGTTGTTGAGCCATGTATTCCGAAACCGAGGAGGTGATCCGCGCACTTGCGGAGAATGCCGAAGGCGTCTGTCGCGCCTACCTTCCCGCCGGACGGCGGGAAGGGTCCTACTGGATCGTGGGCGATCTGCAGAACAACCCCGGCCGCTCCCTCTTCGTGCGGCTGACGGGGCCTGCGTCTGGACCGGGCGCCGCCGGCAAGTTCGCCGACGGGGCCACAGGCGAGCATGGCGATCTCCTCGACATCATCCGCGAGCGGACCGGGATCTCGCGCTTTCCCGATCTCCTGGCCGAGGCCCGGGCGCATCTTGGCCGTCCGCAGCCGGTTCTCCCGGAGGTACCACGCCCTCGGAAAGCCAAGGCCCCCGGTGGCACACCAGCTGCGGCGGCGCGGCTGTTCGCAGCCTCGGTGCCGGTCGCAGGCACGCTTGCCGACGCCTACCTCCGCTCCCGGGGCCTCACCCAAGGCGGCATGATGAGCGCCCTTCGCTTCCACCCGAAGTGCTGGCATCGGGATGAGGGCCAGACCCGGAGCATCCCCAGACCGGCGCTGATCGCCGCGGTCACCGATGGGGCAGGGGCTTTGCAGGGTGTGCATCGCACCTGGCTGGCTCTTGACGGTCAGGGGAAAGCGGATGTCGAGACGCAGCGGCGTGCCATGGGTCACCTCCTCGGCAATGCCGTCCGGTTGACCCCGCATGAGGACATCCTCGTGGTCGGTGAGGGCATCGAGACCATGCTGTCCCTTGTCGAGGCAGTGCCGGGCCTTCCCGTCTGGGCGGCGCTGTCGTCCAGTCACCTTGGGGCGGTCCTGCTGCCGGAGGGAGTGCAGCGCCTCTACATCGCTATCGACCGCGATCCGGCCGGACAACGTGCGGCAGAGAGGTTGAGCGCCAGAGCCACTGAGGTTGGGATTGCCGTTCGGGTGCTGGAACCGCGGCTCGGGGATTTCAACGATGATCTCCGGGCGTACGGCAAGGAGGCGCTGCGCCAGCATCTGGCAAGGCAGATCGGGCCAGAGGATCGGCATCGCCTGTCAGGCTGAGCAGCATCGCGCAGGGGGCGGTCAGGGGCAGAGGGGGGGGTAGGGGTCCTGCAGTCCTGTCGCGGGTGTGGATCATCACCTTTGCCTCTTCCCGGGTAAATCTCATCCACCCGTCCCCCGCTCGGCCTTCAAGAGATGGGCAGGCGGCCGTCAAAGGGGACGCCCCTTCAAGGTCGGGGGGCGACTGATTTCCGCCGGCGGGGACGAGCCCCGCCTTTGCATCGCGAGGCAAATCAGCCGCCCCCCGCCCTCCTCCACATGCGTTCCGGCCCCGAAAGGCGGGGTGAAGGGGCGTCCCCCATGACGGCTTTCGCAGCCCATGAAGGCCGCGCGGGTTGTCGCGCGGATGAGACAGGCCCGGAGGCAAGAAACCGATGACGATCCACACCCACGACGACGCGTATGAACCCGCCCACACCGCATCCCAGACCGCCCATGCGCTCGACGAGTTGCAGCTTTATGGCTTCCGTCCCTTTGACGAGCCCGATCCGCGCCCGATGCCCGATGGGCAGCGCCTCGCGGTCGCCGTCGCCGACATCTTCGACGCCCTCGTCGCGACCCTGGAAGACACCCGCATAGAACCCGACCTCGAAGAGGTGCTCTGGGGCCAGGTCAACCTCTTCCACCGCGCCACGGCCCGGATCGAGCGGACGCTCGATGAGAACGAGCAGGCGCAGCGCCGCCTCCAGCGCGAGCAGGATGGCTCCGAGGTGAAATCCACCGAACTCGAGCGCCTGACGGCCGAAGGCCTCACCCTGATCGAACGCCGGAACTGCATGGACATGATGCGCGATCACGCCGCATCCGAGTTCGTCCATCACACGGGATCGACCTGGCGGCCTCGCACCGGTTCGATGGTGAACCGCCAGCACATGACCGCAGCGCTGATCGACAGCCGCGACTTCCTGGCCGCGAAGCGCCGCGCGGAAACCGAGGTGATGTTGCCCGCAGGCCCCAAGGTCGCCCTCACCGGCGGGACCGACTTCAACGATCACCGCCTGATCTGGGGCAAGCTCGACCAGGTCCGGACCAAGTATCCCGACATGGTCCTGTTGCACGGTGGAAGCCCGAAGGGCGCAGAACTCATCGCCGCCAAATGGGCCGAGGCGAGGGGCGTGACGCAGGTGGCCTTCAAGCCTGACTGGACCAAGCACGCCAAGGCCGCGCCCTTCAAACGAAACGATGCGATGCTAGATGTGCTCCCGGTCGGGGTCCTTGTCTTCCCCGGAACAGGTATCCAGGAAAACCTCGCCGACAAGGCTTCGAGGCTCGGCATCCCGGTCATGAAGTTCGAGAAGGGGGCGTGAGCCCCCGACTTCAATCCGGGACAGAACATTGTGGAAACGTCGAAGAGCGCTTGATATTGTGGTTTGGAGAGAGGCATCAACAACATGTTCGACACATCGCAGCAAATGGAAGTGTTCCCGACGACGGTCGATCTCAAGCGGATCGACCCGTCTCTCAACATGCGGCGCTTCTATCGAATGAGCGTTCAGCCGGACCTGTTTGGCGGCGCATGCCTCGTGCGGGAATGGGGCCGTATCGGGTTTCGAGGGCAGATGCTAGTCGAACAGCACCCGGACGAGGGTAGAGCGGTCACGGCGCTCATGAAGCTAACGGCGACGAAGAAGCGCCGCGGATACGAGGCGCGGTCAAACGGCTAGGTCTGCCAATCAATCGATACCCAGCTTGTGGAAAAACACGCGATTCCGCATCTCGGCATCCCGCAGGACTTTGTCCCAACTCAAAACCTCCATGTAGAGATTGTTGTTACCGAACCATTTGAACCATCCCCCGCCGTCCGGCATGGGAGTGAAGTCCTTTTCCATTTTCAGCCATTCTTTCACCTTCTCTGTGATTTCACACATTACGTAGCCATAAAATGGGGTGTTTTCAGCGACTTGAATTGGGCGTCCTTTCGGCGTCTTAAACTTCCCTTTCTTAATGCTGTTCACGTATCGGATGATCTGCTGTACCGGGTCTTCTTTCGAAGACGGGTTCACGAAATCATCGCGTCCAGGCTTTTTGAACTCGAAAACGGTGATAGGGTTGCTCGCTTCGTTGTCACCTCTGAACAACACCGGCTTGTCGAACACCAGGAGGTCGGGACGCTCAGACGTTCCACCGTCCAAGGGTTTGTCTGAGTGCACAAAAAACGTGAAGTTAAGGCGCTCATCTATGATCCAGAGGTTGTGATCTTCGTAGGCCGTGGCTGCGGTATCGCCTTTTCGAGGGAAGATGATGTCATGGACGGTGCCTTCGGACGGGTACTTTTGGTCGTCCGTGAGTTCAAAGCTCTTTCCAAATAGCGTGAGCACATGCTTCCGCAGCGCGATATAGTGGATCAAGTCGTTTCGGCTGGTCCTTGATATCTGATCCAGAATCTTCGGCAGGCCGTCTTTGAGTCCTGCGGCGTCCGTTTCGCCGAGCATCTTGTCGACTTGCTGCCTGATGGCGACTTCCTGAGAGAACTTCTCCCTCTGAAATACCGTCTCAATCTGTTCGGGCGTAGGATTGTAGGGCATCGACGACAGGTCAATATCCTCTGCAATTGTCCGATGCCAAGGTGCCGACTCCTCAACGTAGCTGCGCACCTGTGTGCGCTTTTTCTCCTGGCGCGCGGTGATCGTGTCACCAAGGGCGTCGCGTGCGATGTGCGCTGCTGCCTGTTCGATCTCGGCCTGTGAGATAGGATGAAGCAGGTCATCGCCCTTTGGAAAATCGAAACCACCACGCTCAAGGGATACGTTGGCATCGAGATACGGGCCAAAGACGTACGCCTCTACGATATAGTTGCGATCCCGATCCTCCCCCTCAGGCGATCCTTCTTCATAGAATTCATCCACGAATTCCGGCACAAAGCTATGGATTGCCGTGTCTGTGACCTCCCGGCGGTCTGCAACCAAGCTGATCTTGCTTTTCTGATTTCGTGGTGAGTAAAGCTTGAACACGCGAACCTGAAAAGTCTGCTCCTTGTCCCCAGATCCGAGGACGATGTTCCCATCTTGGAGCGGAATCTCCTTGATCATCGCGGCAAGCTGATTGCTGACAAAATTGTTGAGGATGATCCGACCGGTTCCGTCTTCCTCGGCAATCCCGATCTCTGGGCACTGATAGTCGGCGTCGATGAAATACGGCAGAAGCCGTTCCACCAGTGTGCGAGCAATCGTCTTGACTTTCTTGTCGGGAAACGCACGTTTCACCTTCCGCATAGTAACGCGGGACCCGATGTCGCCGTCCGGGTTGTCTTCAATGATTTCGTTGACGATGATGTCGGTCTGCTTGCCCATTTTGAAGGTGCGCTTTGTTCACCCCCCTTCGTGTTCGAAAACGCTCTCGATGAGCAAATCGTCGAAGTACTTCAGACAGGTGAAGCGCCCAAACCCCTTGCCGCCCTGCGCGATCTTATGATCGGAGTAGAGGGTGTCGAAGGAATCCCTGTTTTCGTCGTTAAAGCCGATACCGTTATCGATGACCGTGAAACTCTCGACAGGTGGCTGGCCGCCCTCAAGGTCTTCTTGGTTCGACCGCTTCACGAGAATATCGACGCGGCCTTTCGCGATGGATGCGGCTTCAATGGCTTGGATCGCGTTCACTATGGTTTCGACTAGCGGGGTGTAGACGTTAGTTCCGGATCGGATGTTCTCGACGGCGCGTTTGACGTTGACGTTGCTCATAGCCTGATCTCCGCGTTGGGGTTTCCGGCGGCGAGCGCGTTCATCCAGGCAAGGCAAAGCTCGCGGCTTCGAAACTCACCGAAGGCGTCTTCCTCTTGTCGTTCAACGATTGGGAAGGTCGAGAAGACATAGCGGACATCGTCACGACCGGTGAGGCCGTATAGAACGAAGAACAGCGCGTCGAGCTTGGCGCGCAGCATTGCACGTCTGTTTTCATCCCAAACAAACGGGGGGCGGACTGCCCCTGCGTCATCGATGTAACCCAGATCGCGCGCAAACGGTGCCATGTCGTGGGAGGTGTAGGTCAGCTCCAATACGGTTTCGCACACGATCTGCGACGCGGACTTGCTGCCAAATCGTGTCGATTGAAACTCTGCGCGTGGGATCATCGGAAGCTGTTCCAGAATGTACCAGCTTGCGTGGTTGCTCAGGATCTTTGTCCTGGCAACGAAGTCGACCATGGTGCTGTTGAGCGATGCCGCCAATATGGCTTGGGCTTCCGCACGTTCCTTTGCGTCTTCGATTTCGATCCGCAGGATTGGAAGGGTGTGTCCGGCGCCGAACGGCGGGATGATGCAGGAAATCAGGGACCGGGCATTCGTCGTGGATGTGACATCCTTGATCGCCAACTCAACGCGCAGGTCGCCGGGATCGAGTACAAAGTAGCGCGGCGCAATGACGTGGTTCGGGTCATGCCGTTGCTCTTCCGTGGTCGCGGCTCCTTGGCCACTGCGGTGGAGATTTGCATCAACGGTTGTAATGCCGGACGCGCGATGATCGAACGCTTGGACCATCTTGCCTTCGTAAAGCGGCACCCACGTTCCCTGTGAGCTGCCCCAGACACCGCCGCTTTCAGGCCAAGCGCCTTCCTTCTCCTGAAGTTCTTTGGCGGTGCGAAACTGGTCCGAAGAGTTGGCCATGTCATACATGCGAACATATTTGACGGGCCAAGCTTTGACTTCATCGCCCGACGAGCGATCTACGAGCACGGGAAACCTGTTATAGATCTCGGTCGAGATCTCCCGGTCCCGGGTAGCTCGATAAACCGGTGCGGTCTTGGAGTTCGGATTGACGTGTTTGAAGTGATCGACATCCATGCTGAACACTTTTCGGGGGTCCTTCAGTTCGGCGATGTCCCGAACAAAAGTGGCAAAGCGGCACTGGTCGAAAGTCTTGTCCCCTCCTGAGAAGACAAGGACGCTGAACTTGAAGCGGTAGTAGACGTCTGGGAAAAAGAGAGGTCCGGAGGCCCGCTTGTTGAAGAAGTCGAAATAGCAGGACGCGGCATGCCCTTCGATCAGCTGCGAAAAGAACTCCTGCGAGCTGGTTTCCGTGGCGATGCCAGATGGGATCAGCAGCCCGACAATGCCACCAGGGGCGATTATCTTTCGCGCCCTTTCGACAAACAGTGAGTTGAAATTCGTATCGCCACCGGAAAGGAGAGGATAATCTCCTCCCTTTCTCGCCATCCGGCTGGTCGTTTCTGCGCGGGCATTCGCTTTCTCGAACTCCGCTGCGATCGGGTCGCCAGCTTTCTGCAGATCGGCGATCAAATCTTTCCGGTCGGAGGCGCGTTGAACCCTTGCTATCTCCGGACGGCGGGCGGCGAACCACTCGACTTGCTGAAGCTTGATCCTGTCCCAAGGCGGGTTGCCGACAATTGCGTCGAACCCACCATTCAGCAGGTCATCTTCCCAATCGGACCAGATACCAGGGAAAGCGACCTGCCAATTGAGGAAGTTTTCTTCGGCAATCAAAGTTCGTGCTTCTTCGAGTATTTCAGCAAACCGTTTGTCGGCGTCACGTTTGATCCGGGGATCGCGTTTGCCCATGGCAATGGCCAAAGGATCACCAAACTGACCGTCGAAAAAGACTTTCAACGCGGCTTTTCCTGCCTTGTCTTTGACGCCGATCCATTCCAGCGCGTGGATAAATTTCAATAGAGCGTCGAGGGGCGCGGTCATCTCCTGCACCTCGGCAAACACGTCGGCCGAACGATGCGCCTCGGCGATCTCAGCGTCTGTCAGACCTTCGACAATCTGCATCTTTGAGGCTGCCCGGAGCGCTCGTCTCATGGGCTCGTGCAGAAGGAGCGGTGTGCCGTATGTCGCGGCCTTGTCGATACCGCTCTTGACCCATGATCCAAAAAGGCTGTCCCCGCACCGCAAGTGGTGATCCAGGAAAGACAGTGGTGCACCCACGGTGAAGGTGTGGAGCCACAGAGCTACCTTCGCGAGTTCGACTGCCATCGGGTTCTTATCGACGCCGTAGATGCAGCGCTTTAGGACCATCCGGCGAATGATGTGCCGATCGTCGAGTTGCTCCTCGTCGATCGTCCAGCTCCGTTCGTCAGCGTTAGCAAGGATAGTGTTGCGGATCGTATCGATCCTCTCGCCAAGCGGAGAAATATAGTCCCCCCACTCCTCGGGCGCATCGAGCTCGGCCTCTGCCATGGCTGCAATCACCTGATCGGCCATGAAGTCCACCAGACTTACGAGAAAATGGCCGGAGCCCATAGCCGGGTCACAAATTTTGAGGTCAAGAAGCGCGGTCGCGGGATCGAGGCGCTTAAGCTGCCCGATCTTGCGATGATCTGGCAGATCCCCTTGCCCTAGCTCTTCGATCTTGTCTTTGAACGCACGTTTTCGCTCTTCCACAAGCGGCTCAAGGGTCTCTGTAAGAATGAGCTGCACCAAGTCATCGGGCGTATAATAGCTGCCCGACCCCTTGCGCGCGAAGATGTTGGGCTGAACGGTGATATCTTCGCCGTCGCGCGTCACCTCGTATTCGAGGAGCCGCTCATAGATCGAACCAAGCTGCTGCACCGAGAGGTTGCGGTAGTTGATATATTTGCGCCCCACCGGCGTCAGCTCAAAGGAAAGTGCGTCGATCACACGCGCCATGACTGCATCGGGGATGCGGATATTGGTTAGGATCGCATGGCGCCCCTGGTCAAACAGACCGCCATTGTAGGGCGGCAAGCCTATCGACGCGTCGCCTTGATCGATCGCCAGGAAAAGGTCGGCCATCGCTCCCCAATAGCGCGCGGCCGTATCCGAGAAGACGTCGTCATTGTCTTTGCGTTCTTTGACATCAAGGCGCACCTTGTTGCGCAGCCCATAATCGTCATAGCGCGTATCCTTGACCGGCAAGAGGTCGCGGTCTTCGGCATAGAGGATGAACAAGAGGCGATAGAGCAGGATCAGGGCGGCTTCGCGCACCTCTTGAAGATCAGCCTCGGGCGCGGCCTTGACGATGGCGCGGACCAGATCGGGGAACACCTCCCCGAAAACCTTGTTTGAGAGGTCTTCGGCAACGCGCTCTTCGTAGAACTTGCCTTCTTCGAGGGCTTTTTCATGGAAGGTGCGCGGATCAGCCCCCGCAGGCTCGAATGCCTCGCGGCAGAACACAAGGTAGAAGACCTTCAGCCAGTGGCGGCGATCAGCCTCATTGAGCGCAAAAAGCCCCTCATTGTGCCCTGGCAAGTCCAGGATCGCGGCGATGTCGAGCTCGAAGAATTGCTCGGATACCGATCGCGCACCCGAGAAATACAGCCGCCACTTCGAGCCGTTGGTCAGAATGCCCCAACGTAGTGCGCCATTGGTGATATCGTCGATGCGGCGCAAGTAGCGGAGCATCTGGGTTGATGGGGCGGTTTCTTCCCCGCGCCGGCCGGAGCGGCGATCAAGGGGGCGTGCCCATCTCTTGGATTCGACCACGGCGCGGCCGAACTCGTATCGCTTCCACTCTTCGGGAAAGCCGTTCGCCTTGGCCTTTGTCTCGGCGCTCTCAAAAAGCAAACCATCGGGCACGTCTTCGCGCCCGCGCGGCGATAGATTTTGTTGGCGAAGGGATTGTGTCCAGCCAAGCGCTTCTAGGATTGGCCAGATCAGATCGTCTTCGGTCTGACTTTCGTTGGGTGTCTGGGAAATCGGGAAGTTTTCAAAGATCGATCGAAGAGATGTTTCGAAACGGTCGAGATCAGCATTCCCGAGGGTGTTCCACTCCGAAACGCCTTGAATGGTTTCGGTCAGAAAGTCAGATGTGAATAGGCTTCCCTGGCTTGCGATCTCACTGCTCAAATCGTAACTTCCTTATTGCTTTTTGTAGATTTAGCAGGTGCCCCAGATCCGTGCACTTGGAAAAATCCCAGACGGGCGGCCCGCCAAGGGAAGGGTGTCGTTTGATCGGACGCACTTCTGTCAATGCGATCGCCTCCGCTCATTCAGGTTCAACCAGTACCTCGTATGGCGTCGCTCACCGGTTCGGCTGAGCGCACCTTTCTCGACCAGATCCTGCAGATCGCGGGTTGCGGTTGCGCGTGACGTTCCGGTGATCTTGAGATAGTTGTCGGCGCTGAGGCCGCCTTTGAAACCGCCAGGGCCTTCCCGAAAAACTCGAGCGATGGCCTTGGCCTGGCGTTCGTTCAAGTGGTCTCTGTGACGATCGTAGAAGTGTGCCTTGCTGATGAAGAAGCCGACGCGGTCGAGTGTTGCCTGTTGGGCCTTCAAGACAACTTCCGCGAACCAGACGAGCCAATCGGTCACGTCGAGCGTTTTTTGATGCTGCTCGAGCTGGTCGTAGTATGCCTTGCGCTCCTTCTCGATGGTGAAGGCGAGCGAGATGAGGGTCGGCTGGCCAATGTTCTGCGCCAGCGACTTTTCAGCGAGGGCGCGACCCAAGCGGCCGTTCCCGTCTTCGAATGGGTGGATGCTTTCGAAATAGAGGTGGCTTAGCCCTGCGCGCGTCAGCGCTGGAAGCGGCTCTGCTCCCCCCGGCCCGGTCTTGTTGAACCAATCCGCGTATCGCTCCATCTCAGGCATGACCCGCTCTGAAGGCGGCGCTTCGAAATGGATCGTGGGCCGGTCAATGCGGCCGGAAACGATTTGCATCGCCTCGGCGTGTTGTCGGTAGGCCCCGATGGTTTCCAACCGACGGTCATGCGACAGTAGCATCCGATGCCAGCGGTACAGTGTCTCATGCGTCAGCGGCTCTGCAAAACTGGAATAGACGTCGACCATCATTTCCGCGACGCCCTGTTCGCGCGGTTTGGCAGGGTAGCTGTCCGGATCGAGGCCCAGATGGCGGCGCAGCGAAGATTGCACACTGAGCCGATCGAGGATTTCACCCTCGATGGCGCTCGTCTGCATCGCTTCCTCGCTGAGAAGTTCGATGCGGAGTTGCTCGCGCTCCGGCTGGCTGACATGATGGACCGCGCCGAGGATTTCTCCGGACGACAGCAGAAACTTCTGCTCAAACGGCTCCAGAGCGGAGGCGTCATACCGGAAATCCGGCCAATCGGGCAGCGTCCAGTTCCAAGCCATGAGTTATAGACATCCTTTCTATAACTCATATCTAGATCACTTCTGAGGCATAGAAGTCAACTCTATCGCTCAAAGGACCTGCAGGACGGGATGACCGACAAACCGAAGCGAGGTCGTGAGCTAAGCATTTTCAAGGTGCGACGGACCTTGCTGACGCAGTCCGGGGATCTCTGGATTGGCGGAGTTTTCTTTCGGCGCTTGAACGAACGGTTCGTAACGAACGTCTGCAAAAGCGCGATCAAACCATGCTGGCTGCACGTCGCCATTGTTCCATTGATACAGGTAGCCAACCAGATTTTCAGATGTCTTGCAGAGGATGCGCATGATCGGTTCGCCAGTCAGGCGGGGCTTCGTGTTCATAATGCGTTCCTCCTAAATGGACCTCGTAACTCGTCACCACTGAGGTCTGAAATTCCTGTTAGCTGGTGTTAGGACTAGGTTTCTGCAACTGCAAGATGAACCGTTCTGGGTGGGCGAAAATCCACCGGCGAAATGCAAGTTATCTTTTCAGATAGGTATCTTACGGTTCATGCGGCGATGCAGCACGAACAGCAATTTCTTCCAAGATTTTGTCGATCTCGCCCCATATGCGTGGTTCCACCTGGCCGCGGATCAGGGCCCATTTACTCAAGACGTCGAGGGGGTCGTGGT
Organism: Sagittula sp.; assembly: GCF_052825245.1. Taxonomy (NCBI): domain Bacteria; kingdom Pseudomonadati; phylum Pseudomonadota; class Alphaproteobacteria; order Rhodobacterales; family Roseobacteraceae; genus Sagittula; species Sagittula sp. Next base: position 44,728 of record NZ_JBRBWD010000017.1, on the reverse strand, counting down.
CCCGAAGGAGGACACTCAGGCTGGCCGCATCGACTGCCAGAGATGTCCGGGCCTGCCACTGCGTGTTTCGAGTGCGTCGCTCCTCCGTGACTGCAGCGAAGACCGGCGACAGTTGCCAGCCTTTGACTGCACGGCGCAGGGCGGCACGCACCACATGTGCTGGCTCAACACCACAAGTCTGGAGCGCTGCTTCCTGTCGTTCGAGTGCGTTGACCCTGATGTCGATCTTCCGGGTCGGGCTCAAAGCGCGGGCCGATACGGGAGCTCTCAGGCTGGTATGCGGGTCAGAGCTTTCCGCGGTGACTTGACGCGGCGCCACGGTACCTTCCGGCACAGGCTCTGACTCGAGCCGATCAGCGTCAACGTCAGCGGCTGGGGTGCCTGTCTTTGTTGCTGTGACCTTTGCCTCATCTTCCTTCCCGGGAATCTCGCGGTCACCCTGTTGCAGGGTGGCGGCGTAGGCTGGGTCGGGCCTGGTGATGGTCGGGATCTTCTTGCGCAATCGACTGTCCTCACGCAGCAAGAATATTGTTGAGGATGTCCGTCGCCTCCTCGAGCGCCTCGACGACATAACGTACATGTGGACGCATCAGAGGGTTTGGATCAGATTGCTTTTCCAGCGCCATGGCGTGGAGAAGCCCCTTCTGATCCATCTCCTTGTAAGTGTTTCGTCGCATCATGACGGTCTCAATCACCGGAAAACGGGTGAGCGCTTCTTCAATCAGGGCGGCGTCAGCACGGGTCGTTTTCGGGTCGACCATGTTGAGGACGACGTGGTGGCGCGGAAGGCTAGAGGGGTCGTCAACACGGGATTTCAGTTTCTCAAACCAATCAGCTGTCTGCGCTCCGACATCGAAATCAGACGTTGACAGCATGACGGGCGTCACAATGTGGTCCGCAAGCACCGCGATGCCGTCTGACCATTCGGCACCGACCCCTGCGGTATCGATGAAGATGAAGTCTGCCGTGCCTGCCATGTAGACCTGATCGATCTGATCCTCGACACCCGCCACGCTTTCGACGATGGCCGAGCAGAGAAGCGGCGAACTCAGCCCACCGGTTTCCGCCCGAGCATGCCAAGCCCCGAGTACTCTCGTGCTGTCCGTGTCGATCAACATCACTCTGCGTCCGGCGGCGATCGCGGCGCTGATCAAGGCGCGCGAAAGCGTCGTTTTTCCACTGCCCCCTTTCCGGGCCATCGCTGCGATCACCACAAGATTTTCGTTCGGCATTCTGATCCTCCGCAAAAATAGTGAATCGCAACAATAATGCCAAAGCGTCGCTAAACGCATGAGGCGGAGGGGTCAAGCAGAAGTCGGGATGCGACCCGCGTTTGGCATGCAGCGGGCGGCGTTGTGCGATGACCGTGCGACGTCTGCCGTGGCGCCTTCAGCATTCGTCGCGAGGCACCACACACCCTCCAAATGTCGGGATGCGCTTGGCGATGTTCTGCGGACGGAATGCAGGTGACGGATAGCGCGCTCCAGACGACGGGAGACAGTCTCGCGTTTGTCGTTCTGCGGGTGACACGAGACGGTTGGCACGCGGCAAAACCCGTCTTGCGGGATGCAAGAGACGGGGCGCAAAAGACGCGATGCGCGATGCGGAGACCGCATCGCGTGGTGCAATGAGCGCGAAGCGCAATCCATTTGTCAAAGGACGGGAAATCCCCCCTGCAGGGCGATTTCCTACATTGAGTACAAGCCCTTATGGCCGACTCCACTTGCGTTGGGAGTCGGCGGGCTTGTACGAAGTTGGCAAGAAATAGGAACGTTAACTTCAAAATGCCCCGCCGTCGCAGACTGTCAGAGATCGAGCGATCGACCATCGCCCAAGACCGCCGGAACGGCGTCTCCGCGGCGTCGTTGGCCGCGCACTACGATGTCAGCCTGAAGACGATCTACAACGTGGTGAACCACTGGGGTGAGCGTCAGACAGCGAACGGCAGCCGATCGCGGGTTGTGGGGATCCGGGTCTCGGACGACGACCTGCGCCGGTTCGACGCGGCGCTGTCGCGGCGCGGGATTGCGCACCGCTCGGATGCCATGCGCCGCCTGATGCTGGCGGCCGAAGGTGTCTTCCTGCCCGACGACGAGATGTGCGACGAGTTGCGCAGCCTCGGCGCCGCGCTCAACCGGGTCGGCAACAACGTGAACCAGATCGCGCGACGTCTGAACGAGGCCAAGGTGCGGGGCGAGAGACTGTCCTACCCGGCCTCAAGTCACCGTGACGTCCGTGCCCTTGCGGGTCTGGTCTTCGATCTGGCCGACCAGGTTCAGGAGATGTCGCGGGCGCGTCGCAGCGTGCTGGACCTTGAGATCAGCTCTGCCTTGGCGGGCCTCGCCGAGAGGGATGAGAATGACGCGGAGTGACCGGGTCCGTGGCATCGACCCGGCGCTCTTTGACCGCGGCTGGAGCCGAGTTTCGGGATCCTGGCAGGGGCTTTCCAAGGGCGCGCAGATGGTTCGGGCCGCGCGCGGCTATTCGCCAGCGATCTTCAAGGCTATCTCGAAAGGGGGCTGCCACACCGGGGCGCAGCTACGGGCGCAGCTCACATATCTCACGACGAAGTCGACCCATATCCTCGACAGTCGCGGCACCCATGACGGGAAGAAGCAGCTCTCGGAAGCCGAGATCAACCGAGTGGCGCGGCGGTTCGAGAACCAGTGGAACGAGCGTTACAGCCCCAAGCTCGGACATACGTCGCATCTGCTGATGGCATTCCCGGTTGGAACGAGCGGCGACGAAGTGCGCGATATCACCCAAGCGGTCTGCGAGAGGTTCTTTCAAGGTGAGGGGTCGCAATTCGACTATATTGCTGCAATACACCAAGATCGCGCGCATCCACATGCGCATATCGTTCTGAACCGCCGCAGCAAGGATGGCGAAATGTTCTTTCTCGGGAAGGATCATCACTTCAACTACGACGCCTTTCGCGAGGCGATGGTCGAGGCGGCCCAAGTTCATGGGATCCGCCTCGAGGCGACGCGTCGTCTGGATCGCGGCGTCACGACCTACCGCGCCGAGATCGATGAAATCTACAAGGCTCGCGACGAAGGTCGTCCCCCAGTTGAGCGCCAGAGAACCGGCGCTGACCTGGGGGCCGCTCTGGAAACCGTCAGGCACAAGGCGTTGATCTACCGTGGGCTCGCGGCGGAGGCGTCACGTTCGAATTTCGACGACGTGGCCGAAGCGCTCGAGCGGGCCAGCACCATCCTTGCCAGTGGCGGTCAGATTCAATCTGACGGAGCCATCTACATGTCCCAAGACGAAGCAGCGTTCGACACGCTGATCACCGAGTTTTCTCAGAACATTCGCCAGATCGAGGCGGCGATCGACAGGGCGCCGGCGGCCGAGAGGCCGGTGATCGAGCGCAAGCTGACCGACGTTCTGGCCTCGGTCGCGCATTTGAACCCGCTCGGGGATCGCTCCGCCGCCCTGGTCGATGCCCCGTCCCGGGACGGCATCTATGCAAGGCCGAACTTAAGTGAAGATCACCTCGCGCGTCTTGACGATGGAGAGGTGGCACCAAAGCTGGCCGAGGCGTTGCAAGGCACGGGCATCGATGTCGAGGCTGTGGCCGCGCGCCTGCGGGAAGGGGCAGGCAATGCCGCACTGGAGCGCCAGTGGTTGGCACAGGATCTGCAGGGGATTGCCAAAGCAAGCGACCTAGATCTCGATAAACCTGCGGACCGGGAAGAAGCGCTCGACAAGCTGGAAGCCGTGCATGTTCGGTTGGGCGATGTCCTGACTGACGTGCGCGTCCTTCGCGCGCCAACCGAGATCGACGAGGTGGATGACGCTGAGGAAGTGCTCGGTGAGCGGTTGGCGGCACCAGGGGGTGATCTCGTGAAGGACGGGCCCGACATTTTTGCCCCATCGGAGCGGCAGGCGTTCAGGGCGCTGGTGGCGCAGTTCCGCCGGACGGATTTCGATCATCCGTTCTCCGACGACCCGTCTGTAAGGCGGGCCGGCGCCGTGGAGGTTGAAGAGGCCCGCGTCGCGTTCGGCGCCTATGCGCAGAGATCTCCGCAGCATGCCGAATTGGCCTCGATGGCCTGGGAACAGATGACTGACAGTCGAATGCCGCCGCAATATGCGGTATCGGCGCAGGACCGCACGCTTCATGCTGGCGACATGGACCTCGCCTTGCGGGATCCTTCGGATCATCTCGGTCCGATCACGGAAGAGCTCCGCACCCTCGCCCGATATCGCACGGAGATGTCGGATGACGAATTCGGGCAGGCCGTTAGGGGCGAAATCAACCACCTTCGTTCGCTCGGCGCGTCGCGTGCCTATATCAGCGAGCGCAGTTTCGAGATCGAGGACCAGGCGCGACAAGACTACGCCGAGCGCCGTTATCTGGAAGAGACCGCGCCAACGGTCATGGCCTTTGTGCAAAACGCCGACGTCGAGGGCCCGCTCTCCGAGTCAGAGCAGCAGGACATCGTCCGGCAGGTCAACGAACGGCTAAGCCCCGACGCAATCGACGCACTGCGGGCCGGTAACGCGGACGTCCTGGACACATTCACCGAGGATCCGCTGCGCCAGCTGGAACTCGCCAAGACCTATCTTCAAGGCAGCGAGGTCACCGCGCATGGCCCGGCCATGGAGCGCGTTCTCGATGCTCTGGCCGAAGAGCAGATCGAGGCGCAGCGCGCGCGCCACGCCGCGGCACATGGTGAGAAGGGGATCACCCATGGATAAAGGCAAGATTGCCTTAGGAGTGTTGAGCCTCGTGCTGGTCGGTCTCGCCATGGGCTATGTCGTGGCGACCGGCTTTGTCATGTTCCGCTATGGGCTTTCTCCCACGCGTTTCGACGTCACCCTGCTTGCCCGCGAATATCGGGGTCTGTCTCAGTCTGCGCCGAAGGACTTCCTCTGGGTGAACCTCATCCTTGGCGGCTTCGGCCTGGCATCGCTGATGCTGAGCGTCACGCTTCTGGGGGATGCATTGACCCGCTTCGGGACGACGCATTGGCAGACCCGCAGCGAGATGAAGAGGAACGGTTTCTTTGCCAAGCCCGGTGGCGGCTTCCTTCTGGGCAAGCTTGGCTCCCCGAAGTCCAAGCGCCCGTTCCTTGTCTCAAAAACCTTCCCCCACGCACTGATCGTGGCGCCCACGGGCCGCGGCAAGGGCGTGGGATTTGTGATCCCGAATCTGCTCACCTACAAAGGCTCTGCCGTGGTACTCGACGTGAAAGGCGAGAACTTCCGCGAGACCTCGCGCTTCCGCGCCAGCATGGGGGACAAGGTCTTCCGCTTCGCACCGACCGACTGGGATCGACCGACCCACCGTTACAACCCGCTGGCGCGCATCGCGGCCATGACCAACCCTGACCGGCAGCAGATGGAGCTAAAACTCACCGCCAAGCTCTTCCTGCAAACCGACAACGAAAAGCTGAGCGGGCTTTTGGCCGGGGGCATCGACCTTTTTGTGGCAGCGGGCCTTCTCGCCTTCGAGCGCGGCGTGCCGACCATCGGCGAGATCTATCGCATCACAGCCTCGGGGGGCGACAAGCAGAAGGAATACTTGAAGCGTTCGCAGGAGGTGAAGAACAAGTCGGCCAAACTGATCTTCGAGCGTATGGCATCGACCAACAATGACACCCTCACTTCCTACCTCTCCCTCCTGATGACATCGGGCCTCGACACCTGGGACAACCGCGCGATCGACGCCGCCACCGCGACCTCTGACTTCTCATTCCGGGAAATCCGCCGCAGCCCACATGCGATCTATCTTGTGGTCGAGTCAGAGATGATCCACCCGTTGGCTCCGCTGATCCGTCTCTTTTTCTCAGACCTGATCGCCTCGCTGCAGGCACAGGAGCCCGCGGACGATGAACCCTGGCCCGTGATGATCATGCTCGACGAGTTCGACCGGCTGGGGAAAATGCCGATCATCGCCGAAAGCATCAAGACGCTGCGCTCCTTCGGCGGAAACCTCGCCATCGTCACCCAGACCATCCCTGCGCTGGACGAAATCTATGGCGAGAATACCCGCAGGTCGCTTCAAGGCGGCGCGGGTGTGAAGCTCTACCTCACCCCGTCAGAGCAGAAGACGATCGAGGAGTTGAGCCAGGCCGTCGGCAAGACCACCAAGCGTGTGGTAACCCGCTCCCGCGCTGTTGGCCGCAATCCGTTCGAAGGGCGCAGCGTCTCAGAGCGAACCGAGGATACCCCGCTCCTGACAGAGGATGAGGCCCGACGCATGGATCTCGATGAGGTCATCCTTGTGATCGACGCGCAGATGCCTATCCGCGCGAGAAGGGTGAAGTATTTCGAGGACCCTGCCCTGAATGTGCTGCACGCGGGTCAATCGGGGAGCTTCCCGTATCCGGACGAGGATAGACTGCGGCGGGATCGGCAAATGTCCGAAACCCGCGAGACTGTAGAAAAGCTGAAGCTGGAGCTACAGGAGGTGCGGGCGTTGAATGTCGCGCCGGACGCGGACCCAAACGCGGCGAAGCCATCGAAGACTGATCCTTTTAGTTCAACGAAGGCCCGCGGCCGCGCGGCTCGTGCTGCTGCGAGCGGCGGTGTCCAGGATCAGCTGTCGCTTGATATCGAGGGATTGGGTATCACGAGCACAGACCGGACGGCGCTTGCTTCGGCAGTTCAGACGACGAGGGCGATAATTGCCGAGCACGGGTGAATTCTCAACTGCGGACCTTCGCGCAAGGCCCGGCGAATAGCGGTTCCGAGCCCAGAGTTGACCTAATACCCATCAAGCGAATGTCCGATATCCTGAGTAAGAAAGTTATGTCGGACACCAAACCGGCCCAGCTGCTCAAGGGGAGGTCCGCAGACAGTGGGTGCCGATTCCGCAGAGCGGACAATCAAAGTTCTTTCGTTCATCTTTCGGAGACACGGTCCTAGATTTCTTCCGGCCAGTATTCCGCCGCTACGGCCACCTCGATATCAGACGTCGAAGCGGCCCTGTTCGACATTCTTCCCAAGCCGGGACGCGGGAAACACCCTTCCGTTCATCACCCCCCAGACCCCGGGGGAAAGGCACTGAGCCGCCACGACGGCACCGCCGAGATTGAACTCTCCGTCGGACGCGAAAAGGGAGAACGGCCGCATGGCGCCGGTCAGAACAACGGTTTTCCCGGAGCACCTTCCTTCGAGGTGACGCGCGGTCTCCCCCATCGTGCCCGTGCCGTGCGTGACCACGATTGCCTCTTCAGGGGCGGCAGCGACTGCCGTGACAATCGCGAGCCGGTCCGCGTCATCGAATAGCAGGCTGTCCTTCAGCATCAGGAGTTCGACGACCGGAAAATAGCAGCGCCCGACACGGAGGATTTCCGGTATGTGGGTTGCTCCGCCCTGTGCAAAGGCAAGCCCTTCGGTGCGGGGATCGTGCACCTTGTCGATCGTCCCGCCGGTCACGATGATGCGCAGGTCCTTCACGATCTGCGTCCGTAATGGCGCTGATGGAAACGACAGTTGCTGCGTCGCGCTTTCATGCCCTTAACCCGCGCTGACGATGAAGGCGGCGAGCCGTTCGGGATCTGGCGCAAAGCCGTGGCCCGGACGGTCCGGGGCCGTGATCGTGCCGGGGGCGCTGAAGGTCATCTGCTCGGTCGCGAGATCTCTTTCGTAAAGCCGGCCCGCCGGGAAGATATCCGCCGCGTATTCCATTCCGGGCAGGGTCGCCAAGGCAAGCGAGACACCCTGACCAATATTCGATTCCAACATTCCGCCGGTCCAGCACGGAATGCCACGATTGGCGCAGTATCGCTGTATCGCGATCGCGTTTGTCAGGCCGCCGACCCGGCCGTGCTTGATGTTGACCCAGCGCGTCGCGCCCGTCTCGACGGCCTGTCTCGTGATCTCTAAGGACGTCAGGGTCTCGTCGAGGCAGAGCGGCGTCCGGAGTTCGCTCTGCAGCTTGCTGTGGTCAATCAGGTCCTGCCAGCCAAGCGGCTGTTCGATCATTACCAGTCCAAGCGTGTCGAGTTTGCGAAACAGCGCGATGTCGTCGAGCGTAAAGCCGGAATTGCAGTCGATGTGGACGGGCATGTCCGGGAAACTCTCCCGAACTGAGGCGACCATTTCGTAACCGCTGTCGGGTCGGAATTTCAGCTTGGTGCGGCTGAACCCACCGTCGACGGCCGCGCGCATGGCGTCCTCTAGCGCTGCCGGGCTATCCTGCACCGGAATGTCGGCGCCGACCGCGACCTCCGCATTCGCGCCGCCGATCATGTCCCACAGCGGACGGTCGTCAAGCCTTGCTGAAAGGTCCCACCAGGCAGTGTCGATCGCCGCCTTTGCGAACGTGTTTCCTTTGAACTGACCAAGAATGTCCTGCAGCGCCGCGCCGCTGTCCACCTCTTGTCCGGCTATGAGTGGCGCGAACACGTCCCGTATAAGTATGAAGGCCCCGGCGGCCCATTCGGGACAGAACTGGGGGACAGAGTAAGGCGCGGCCTCGCCCCAGCCTTCCGCATCGCCGCTTTTCAGGCGCACCAGCACGGTGTCGATCGACGTCTCCACGCTGAACGAGGTTTTCCACGGTGCCTTGAGCGGCATCGTGACGTGGTAGACTGAGATCTCATCGATCTTCATGGCCAATGCCTTCCGTCAGTTTTCCGGATCGAGTTCACCCAGGGCGTCCATCATCCCTTCGATATCGCTCAACCGATCGCGGCCCTTGCGGCCTGAGGCGTGATAAGTGCGCGTCGCGAGAAAGTTCAAGAGACTGATTACACCAACGTAGGAATCAAAAAGCGAGGTGCCGCGCACCTGACAGGCGAATATCCAAGTTGCGAGATTGCGGGTTCTGACGGCGCGTCGGTCGGTGACGTAGGCGATCGGCACGCCGCGTTCGCGGAAAAGCTCCATGGCACGGGCAAGCTGAGCCGAGCGGCGCCGGAGACCCACGGCGATCAGAAGATCGTCGGGGCCGAGATCGCCGAAATCCTCCATCAACATCTGCCCAGGTCCGGGCAGCAGCGATACATCGGGACGTATCAGGATAAGCTGGCGTCGCAGATAGTTTGCAAAGACGTAGCTGTTGCGGAAGCCAAGACAGACGACCCGCCTTGCCGAGAGAATCTTGTGCGAGACCTCCAAGATTACCGTCGCATCGATCTGCTCGATGCTTTCTCTAAGGTTCGCCATATCGGTTTCGAGATGCTTCAAGATGCTGTTCGGCCCTCGCTCGGGCACCGCGGACAGGAAAATCGGGTCGCCAGTTGTCTGGGCGTGGCGAATTTCGCGCTGCATCTCGCGGAAATCGGCATATCCCAGCCGCTTGACAAAGCGCGAGACGGCCGCCTTGGACCCGCCGGCCCTCTGCGCAAGCTCCGTCGCCGAGTAGAGCAGAACCTCGTTTGGGTACTCGAGCACACGGTCTGCAAGCGCCCGTTCCGAACCGGGCATCTTCGCGTACTTGGACCGGATTAGCCGCTCAATTGCTCTCGGCTGAACATGATCTGACTGTTTCTTGGGCATCGCCTTACTCATTCTACAAAAACCATGAAACACAGATTTCAACAAGTTGACAACTTGAAATCTTAGTTTCAGACTTAAACTATCGCTATCGGAGATACCGGCCCGAAGACCGGCTAACTCCTACATCCAGCAGAGGAGAACATATATGAGATCGGGGTATAAATCCTTTATTATCAGCGCATTGCTGATTTCTCTTGGATCGGGGGCTACTGCAGGCGACATTGTCTGGGCTCGCGACGGGGACATCGACTCGCTTGACCCACACCGCGCGACTTCCACGCTTTCCCGGCAAGTCTGGTACCAGATCTACGATTCGCTTCTGGAATTTGGCGATGACGGATCCGTTGGTCCGAACCTTGCAGAAAGCTGGGATGTTTCCGACGATGGCACTGAGATCACCTTCAACCTGCACGACGACATCGTCTGCCATGACGGATCGCCGTTCAATGCCGACGACGTGATCTGGACCGCCGATCGCGCGCTCTTCGGCGACAACCCGAGCCTGACAAAGGCAAGCTGGGGCAATATCTCGTCGGTCGACAAGATCGACGACCTTACGGTGAAGTTCACGCTAGAGACGCCGTTCGGGGCATTGGTGCCTTTCATGGCTGACCAGTTCACCTCGATGCTCTGCGACAGCAATGCCGACGCCGCGGATTTTGGCACTGGATCGGCCATCGGTACCGGCCCTTGGAAACTGGCGTCGTGGACCAAGGGATCGGAGATCGTACTCGAGTCCAACGCCGATTACGTCAACCGTGGCCGACCGGTCGACAATCCTGGCGCACCCAAGGCCGACCGTCTGGTCGTGCGCACGATGCCGGAGGGGCAGACCCGCGTCGCCGGTCTTCGGACGGGTGAACTGAACGTCATCGTCCCGCCGATCCAGGAGGTGAAGGCGCTTCAGGAAGACGACACCGTCGAGGTGCATGTCGCCAAGGGTACCGGTCAGAACATGTTCCTGCAATTCGCGGTGAACCGCCCGCCCTTCAATGACGCACGGGCCCGGCGCGCCGTCAGCCATGCCATCAACAAAGACATGGCGATCCAGGTCGTCTACGGCGATCTGGTCGAGCGGCAGTACTGCCCGGTCTCGCGCGGAGTGTTCGGCAACGATCCGGAATTCTGCAAGCAGTACGATCAGGACTACGATCCAGAAAAGGCCAAGGAACTGCTTGCCGAACTTGGCTACGGACCGGACAATCCGATGGAGGTGATCTTGGCCACATGGACCGGGGACAATCGCGAGCGGATGCTGCAAATGCTTCAGAACCAGCTCAAGCAGGTCGGAATCAAAGCCTCGATCGAGGTGATGGACATCGGTACGCTGAATGCACGCGACACGCAGGAGAACAACAAGGCTGACGGGCCGGGCTACATGGACCTGATGGGCTGGACGTGGTTTGATCCTGATATCCTCTACCTCCTGTGGCATTCGCCGGGCGCCTACGAGGGCTTCAACACCCCCGAACTCGACAAGGTCCTCGATGCGACGCGCACGGCCGTCGATCCCGCCGAGCGCGAGAAGGTCGTGAAGGATGCCTTCAAGATCCTGCTCGAGGAAGCCGGACAGGTTCCAATCTACACGCCGGGCTGGCTCTGGCTCTACGCCGTCTCCGCCGACACGCCGGGCTTCAAGATCGGGCCGTTCAACCGCGCGCAGTTCAGCGCGATGGAAGCCGGCTGATCGTCACGGGCGGGCGGGGGAGATTGCCTCGCCTGCGCATCTATCCGGCAGGCAGCGTGCGTCCCGCCGCCCGCCGACCCTCTCGCTGCGCAAGGACCCGACGCTCTCATGGCCCGCTTCCTCATCCAACGTCTTCTCGCCGCGATCCTGACGATCTTCGTCACCACTGTCGCCGTCTCCATGCTGATCCATCTCGTCCCCGGCGATCCGGTGCAGATCATGTATGCCCAGAGCCAGGGCACGACGCCCGAGCAGCTCGAGGCCGTGCGCGAGAGGCTGGGCCTGAACGATCCTCTCTATCAGCAGTACCTCTCCTATGTCGGGCGCCTTCTTCAGGGTGATCTCGGCGTGACCATCCGGGGCGAGCAGCCGGTGCTCGAACTCCTGCTGCTGCGCTTGCCGAACACCCTGATCCTGGCGTCCTCGGCGCTCCTGATCGCCTCGGCGATCGGGCTGAGCTTCGGTTTCCTGGCCGCTTACAAGCGGGGAACCTGGCTCGACACGACGCTGATGACGACAGCGATCCTCGGCGTATCGATGCCGCATTTCTGGCTGGGACTGATCCTCTTGTTCTATTTCGCGGTGCACCTTGGCTGGTTCCCGGTCGCCGGCAGCGGTTTTCCCAATCTCGTGCTGCCGGCGGTGACGCTGGGGCTCACGAACGCCGCGATAATTGCACGGCTGACGCGATCCTCGATGATCGACATCTTCGACCAGGATTTCGTCCGAACGGCGCATGCCAAGGGCCTGCCGAAGGCGATGGTCCTCTATCGCCACGCGCTCCGCGCGGGCCTCGTGCCGATCGTCACGATGATGGGCCTGCAATTCACCTACATGATGGGCGGCGCGATCGTGGTGGAAAACGTCTTTGGCTGGAACGGCGTCGGACGAATGGCGATCCAGGCGATCTTCCAGCGCGACTACCCGCTGATCCAGGGCTTCATCCTGATGTTCGCCATAGTTGTGGTCCTCGTCTCGATCCTGATGGACGTGATCTACGCCTTTCTCGATCCCCGGATCAGGCACTAGGGGGTCGCATGCAGCAGAGAGTGAAAAGCGCAATCGACATCGCCGCCGCCGCGGGCAGCGGCGCGCCGGCCCGCGTCGGGTTCGGCCGCCGGATGGTCGCGGTTCTGGGCGCCGCGACGGCGAACCGTGGGGCGAAGGTCGGGCTCGTCCTTGTCGGCATCCTGATCGTCGTGGCGGTTTTCGCGCCTTGGATCGCGCCCTACGGTTCCGACCAGATGGGGGCAGGCATGGGGCTGATGCCGCCTTCGGCCGACTACTGGTTCGGCACCGACGAATTCGGCCGCGACGTGTTCAGCCGCGTCGTCTACGGCGCCCGTCTGACTATCCAGGTGGGCGTTATCGCGGTCGGCATATCGCTGACGGTGGGCACGCTGATGGGCCTGATCGCGGGATACGCGGGCGGCTGGGTCGAGCGGATCCTGATGCGGCTCGTCGACGTCGTGTTTTCCTTCACCGAGACACTGATCGCCCTTGCCGCAGTGGCCGTCCTAGGCCCAAGCCTGACGAACGCGATGATCGCGGTCGGCATAGCCGCGATCCCGTTCTACGCACGCGTCGCCTACTCGGTGACGCTGGTAGAGAGGAACAAGGCCTATTTCGACGCCGCCTATGTGGCGGGTGCCGGGCACTTGCGGCTGATCTTCATTCACCTGCTGCCGAACATCCTTCCGCCGCTCATCGTCGTCGCCACGCTGGGCGTCAGCTCTGCCGTTCTGGCCGCCGCTGGTCTTAGCTTTCTGGGACTGGGCGCGCAGCCACCCTCACCAGAATGGGGCGCGATGCTCTCTGCCGGCAGGGACTATTTCACGCAGGCGTCCTGGATCATGATCTATCCGGGCCTCGCGATCATGGTCACCGTGCTGGCATTCAATCTTCTCGGTGACGGGATCCGCGAGGCGCTCGACCCCAGGCAGAAGGCGAAGTGATGAATGACGTAGCCGAAACTGAACACACGGTCCCGGCGGCCGACTCCCGCGAGACAGTACTGTCCGTGCAGGACCTCTCCACCGAGTTCCGGGGCAAGAAAGGCAGCGTTCGCGCGGTCGACGGGATGTCCTTCGACCTGAAGAAGGGCGAGATCCTCTCCATCGTGGGAGAGTCCGGCTCGGGCAAGAGCGTCACCTCCCTCTCGATCATGGGTCTATTGCCCTACCCGACCGGGCATATCGCCGAGGGCCGGATCCTGTTTGAGGGGCGCGATCTGGCCACGCTTTCGGATCGCGAAATGCGCAAGCTTCGGGGGGCTGGCCTTTCGATGATCTTTCAGGAGCCGCTGACCTCTCTCAACCCTGTTCTCTCGATCGGGCGCCAGATGACCGAGGGCATCATCCAGCATCTCGGCCTCAGCCGCGAAGAAGCGAAAAAACGCGCCATCGAGATGATGCGCCGCGTCAGCATCCCAGCCCCCGAGGCGCGGCTAAAGGACTATCCGCACCAGTATTCCGGAGGAATGCTGCAAAGGATCATGATCGCCATCTCCATGTCATGCGATCCGCGCATCCTGATCGCCGACGAGCCGACGACCGCCCTCGACGTCACGATCCAGGCGCAGATCCTGGAGCTGATGCGGAATCTCCGCGACCGGACCGGCGCGTCGATCGTTCTGATCACCCACGATATGGGCGTGGTGGCGGAAATGGCCGATCGGGTTATTGTGATGTATTGCGGGCGTAAGGTGGAAGAGGGCCGTGTGGACAGAATCTTTGCCCGGCCGAAGCATCCCTACACACTTGGCCTTCTCCGCTCGCTGCCCGTGCTGGGCCACGCTGGGCCGGTCGGATCGGCGGAACTGGCCGAGATCCCCGGCGTTGTGCCCTCACTCGACGCGCTGCCTCCCGGTTGCCGCTTCTCCGACCGCTGCCGATTCGCGACCGACCGCTGCCGGGCCGAGAATCCGCCGTTCGAAGAGGCGGAACCCGGGCACTTCACCGCTTGCTGGCATTCCGAAAAGCTGGAGCCCTTGGCATGACATCCACCCCCATCCTCGAACTCAATGCTCTGGTGAAGCGGTTTCCGGTGAAAGGCGGGCTCTTCGGACCGAAAAAGTTTCTCTCGGCCGTCAATGGAGTATCGCTCCAGATCCGCCCCGGCGAAACGCTGGCGCTGGTCGGGGAGTCGGGCTGCGGCAAGTCGACCGTCGGCAAGACGATCATGAAACTGCACGATCCTTCCGAAGGCAGCATCCTGATCGACGGCAGGGACATCGCACCCCTGAGCCGCGCCCGCATGAAGCCGGTGTGGAGAAAGGTTCAAACAATTTTCCAGGATCCCTTCTCCTCGCTCAATCCGCGGATGACCGCGGGAGCGATCGTGGGTGAGCCCCTGACCATTCACGGTCTTGCCTCGGGGGCCGAGAAGGACCGCGTGGTCGCAGAAACCTTCCGCAAAGTGGGCCTCCGGCCGGATCAGATGAGCCGGTTCGCCCATGAGTTCTCCGGCGGCCAACGCCAGCGCCTTTCGATCGCGCGCGCCCTCGTCGTAAAACCGGACCTCATCATCGCCGACGAACCGGTCTCTGCGCTCGATGTCTCGATCCAGGCCTCGGTCATCAATCTCCTGATTCGGCTTCAGAAAGAGATGGGTCTCGCGATGCTCTTCATCTCCCATGACATGAGCGTGGTGGAACACATCAGTCACCGGGTGGCGGTCATGTATCTGGGTCGCCTCGTGGAAAGCGGACCGCGTGACGAGATTTTCCGCAATCCCAAACACCCTTACACCCAGGCGCTTCTCTCAGCTGTACCTATTGCCGATCCGACCTCAAGGGACCGCCAGCGGATCGTTCTGAAGGGCGACGTGCCAAGCCCCATCGACCCCCCGTCCGGCTGCCCTTTCCGCACTCGTTGCCCGATCGCCGAGGACGGCTGCGCAAGAGCCATGCCCGACACGACGTTGCTGCCATCCGACCACCGCGTGGCCTGCCACGTCCGAGCGCGCGAGGCGGTTGCATGACTATCGGCATCGGCGCAGCCGGCCCGAACGCGGGGCTGGCGGTGTTTCGTGCACTTGCCGCAGCAGAGGCGGTTGGCCATGGCGCAATCGGGGGGTTCGCCGTCTTCGCCGTGCTCACGGCCGACGGCCGCGTCATCCGTGCCGAAACCCAGAGAGGCGGCTCCGCGACATTGTTCACTGACGGCGAGACCACCGGCGGCCCACCACCACCCGAGGTGGCGTCGGCGCGCTTCGCGGCGCTGATGTCAAGCGGGCCCGACCGCCCGGCACCTCTTAGCCAGTTCCTCGCCGCCTCTGAGGCTGGCCTTGTCACTGGCCATCGGCTGCCGAATATGCCCGGATCTGATGGCCGACCCGTCAACGAGGCGGTCCTGTCAGCTATGGCGGAGGGACTGAGCGCGGAACAGTCCCTACAGCGAGTCCTTAACGCGGATCCCGATGCCGATGCGGGCATGATTGCTCTCGGGCCATCACGGGGCATTGCGGCCCTGAACAGCAGCCTTGTCGCCGCGCGCCCGGATCTCGGTACGGCAACGCGTGCTTCCAAAGAGGCGGCGGTCTGCGTCCTTCACAACGCGATCCGGCCTGCCGCCGATCTCGCCCCGCTCGTGGCGGCGATCGCGATCGAGACAATGGCGCCGCCGAGCAGCCCGGCAGGTCATGCCGTCGTTCGGACGGGTACACCGCTTGCCCTGTCGGAAGCGAACCAGGTGATCCTTGGGCCGGACGACGTCGCCATGTTGGTCAAGACAACGGACGCGCGCATCCTGACCGGCCGCCATGCCTGCGCGGCCATCTATCTGGGTGCCGCCGTCGTTAGGAACGGCCAGTTGCTCGGCCACACGACGATGGAGCCGAACGTCCTTGTCGAAGACGGTCACATCATCCGGCTGAGCGGTCAGTCCGAGGCCCGGATTCCCTTTGCAGCCAAGGAATGAAGGATGCAGACCCGAGAGATACTAGACCGGCTGATCGCCTTCCCCTCGGTTTTCACCGCCGAGGCCTATGCCGGGGTCACCGACTACGCGATTTCGCTGCTTGCCCCTCTCGGCGTGACGTGCCATCGGCTCGAGGCGCCGGGCGGCGGTCGCGCGGGTCTCTTCGCATCGACCGGGCCCGCAGGACCGGGCGGCATCATGCTTTCGGCGCATCTCGATGTCGTGCCGACGGCGGGACAACCGTGGAGCAGCGACCCTTTTGTCGCCACAGAACGCGACGGCAGGATCTACGGACGCGGCACCTCGGACATGAAGGGCTTTGCCTCCGCGGCGATACGCGCGATGGCGGAGGCGTCGAGGCGCCCACTCGGGAAGCCACTGAAGCTTGCGCTTTCCTACGACGAGGAAGCCGGCTGCGTGGGCATAGCCGAGATGGCAGGCGCGCTCGACCGGACGATCGGTCTGCCCGAACTTTGTATCGTGGGCGAACCGACTTCGATGCGGATCGTGAACGGCCACAAGGGAAAGGTATCCCTGCGTGTCCGGTTCACCGGATCCGCAGGGCATTCCGCCAGCGCGCCCGACCACGTCAACGCCCTGCACCTCGCCTGCGACTTCATCGGCGTGCTGCGGGACTTGCAGCAGGAAATTGCCGAGAAGGGCCGAAAGGCAGAGGGTTATGCCGTTCCCTATTCGACGGTCCACGTGGGCAACCTCTCAGGCGGCGACGCGCTAAACATGATACCGGAGGCCGCAACGCTCGAATTTGAGATCCGCCACATCGCGGCGGAGGATCTCGACGCCTTACTCGGACGCATCTCGCGTGCCGCCGCGAAGATCGCCGATGATGCGGCTCAGCGACGGCCCGAGGCGTCGGTAAAGATCAAAGAATTCAATCGATATCCCGGCTTTGACATGGACAGTCGGGCCGCCATCGATTTCCTCGTCGGCATCGGTGGCAAACGGCCCGAGGGCAAGGTCGATTACGGTACCGACGGCGGCGTCATAGCGGATCTCGGCGTTCAAGTTCTCGTTTGCGGGCCGGGCGATATTGCCCGCGCTCACAGGGCCGACGAATACATTAAGGCGACCGAACTTGATCAATGCGATGCTTTCCTCAGTCGGGTTCTGGACACGCTCGAAATCGGCTCACCCTTGCCCTAAGAGCGGAACCGACATCGCGTCAGACCACTTTGACCGGCGCGGTCTGCTCGAGCGGGCGCCCCGGACGGGCTCCGGTCTTGCGGCCGTCGACCCAGACTTCGCGTCCATTGACCATGACCCTGTCAATCCCCTTCGCTGGGGCGATGGGGCGTTCGAACGTCGCGCCTTCGGAGATGTTTGCCGGGTCGAATATGACAAGGTCGGCGAAGGCCCCGACCGCGATACGACCCCGCCCTCCCAGCCCGAAGCGGTCTGCGGGCATGGACGTCATTCGCCGCACGGACTCTTCCATCGTGAACAGGCCTAGGTCGCGAGCGTAACGGCCGAGGACCCGCGGGAAGGTTCCCCAGACCCGCGGATGAGGATGCGAGCCGCCAGGTATGCCGTCGGAACAGATCATCGTGTGCTCATAAGACATGATCCGCTGTACATCCGCCTCGTCCATGATGAAGAAGATGCCCATTGCCGGCAGCAGGCGCTGCAAGGCGTCGTCGATATCCGTGTTCCACAGCCGCGCAACGTCGTCGAGGTCGCGCCCGGCGAACTCGGGATGGGGCTCGCTCTCGGCGATCATCACCCGCGTGGCCTGCTTGTGGCGACCTGAATCGAGGATCGTCGAGGAGGCGACCCAGGGCGTTGTGTCCAGCCCGACGTCCTGCGTCTTAATGGCTTGGTCAATCATCCGCAGCGTGATCTCGGACTTTCCATGGTTGGCGAGCCCCGCACATTTGTGGTGCGATACATGGACGCCGCAGCCGCTTTCGCGACCCACTTGAAATGTTTCCTCCAGCGCTTCGACAACCCGGTCGGCTTCGTCCCGCATATGCGTGACGTAAAGTTTGCCATGCGCCTGCGCAATCCGGGCAAGTGCGATCAGCTCACTGATCGGCGCGGCGCGCGAAGGCGGATAGTACGTGCCAGTCGAAAGTCCGATCGCCCCCTCGGCCAGCGCCTGATCGAGGCTGCGGCTCATCGCCTGGACCTGCCCGGGGTCTGCTGGCCGCCCCAGGTCCGGCACCTCGTTTATCCGGAGCGTCGTGTGCCCGATCAGGCAGGCGGCATTGACCGCTGAAGGCTCGGACATCAGCCGGTCGCGGTAGGCTGCGAATGTCGAAAAAAGGCAGTTTTCGTCCTCGACGACCATGCGCAGCGGTTCGGGCACGGCGCTTGTGTCCTTCAGCGGGGCGACGGAGAAACCGCAATTTCCGTTGATCACCGTCGTGACGCCCTGCGAAGTCATGAACTCCATGTCCGGGCGGGTCAGCAATGCGGCGTCATGGTGAACATGCGGATCGATGAAGCCCGGCGCAACGACCCGACTTTTTCCGCCCACCACACGCCCCGCCGACCAGTTCCGCAGATCGCCTGTCGCGACAATGCGATCGTCCGTGACGGCCACATCGCCCTTGCGCCGTGGAGCGCCCGTACCGTCGATGATCTCCGCGCCGCGAATGATAAGATCTGCCTGCATTGGCACCTCCTGTCTTTGAGCTCCGAAGTTGGCCAGTCTGAATGATGCGGTATCAGTGTAAGCGCATGAAGGATTGCCGATCCATCTCTAAAGGTTACGCGGAGGTAACGCAGGTTCCACCATCGTGAGGTTGTAATCAGTTGTCGGCAGGGACATTGCAACAATAATTCCTCGATCGACGCACATTGTTGGTTAGTTTGTTCACTCACCATCAAAGTGCGTTGCAGGTTCGAAGGAGCCATTCGCTGAGGTGCGCACGCAGGGCGGCAATGTGCCGAAAGCCCTCCTCGACGCAGGCCACTCGAATGGCGCTTTGTCCCGCATTGTGGGCTTTGCCGAAGGCCTTGGCGAACGGCAGCTCATCGGCGTCTATCCTGTCAGCCGTTTTGCCCTCTCCGCTATCCGGACCACTTGCGCACCTGCCTTCGCCGCAGCGCTCCGCACAACCACAGGCGCCTGCACCGCACCTCGTCCGATCGCTTCGCCTGTCGTGAGCGCACCGATCCGCGATCTGCCCTTGACGCCGTTCGTATTGAAGATGCCTCGCATGATCCCGGTCGAGCCAGCGACAACGGCGGGCGCGGCCACCACCATCAGGTTGCCCGAAATCCCCCGTACGATCAGGGGCGTTGCTGCGACAAAGCCCTTCGCCAGGAAGACCATGACGAAGAACGGCACCAGCGATCCGATGTTGGCGGCGGAGTTAGGATCGCCAAGCTGTGCCAACAGAGAATTTGCCATGCCGACCACAGTTGAAAACATAGCTGCGATGACGATGGGGTAGAAGGCATAGCTGACCGTCGTCGAAACCCACCTATGGAAGAAATCCTTGGTCGCGTCGAAGAGCGACAGTGCGATCATGATCGGAGCGAGGCCAAGCATGAGTGTCAGCATCATCTTGGCGAAGATGAGTACGATGCCGGTCATGAAGCCGAGAAGGCTGAGGAGCACCAGGCCAATGCCGCCGAGGATCGCTCCGGTCATCCAGTTGAGGTTGTTGCCGATAGCGTTAAGGTATTGGCTGAACTCTGTAATCAGTCGGTCGAATTCGGCTGCGAAATAGGTAGCGCCCGCCCCGCCGCCCCCGACTGATGAAATCAGTGCGCCCGCCACATAGTCGAGCCCGCCAATGACTGCATTTGCGACAGCGTTGAAGTTGGCCCAGTTGAAGGCGAAGAGCCCTATCAGCATCAGCTTGATCAGGTACCAGAAGAAACTGGCCCCATCCATGCTGCGGAACTGGAAGGCCATGTTGATGCAGACGCCGATCAGCGAGAGCGTGACCATCAGCAGGACGATCGTGCCGGTATTGCTCGCCACAGCCCCGAACTGGGACTCGGCGGCATCGGCAAGGAAGCCGTCGGCGGTTCCGACCATCCAGCTGACGATGCTCATTACCAGTTGCCTTGCGCTTCGCAGATATCCTGGACGTCGCGGGCGATCTGGTTCTGTTCGTTGCGGAGGGCCAATTGGGCCTGAGTGTGCTCCGCTTGCGTGCTTGTCGCGAACCGTTCCTCGTACTCGGCGGAGGCAGCATCCCATGACGGGAAGCGGACATCACAGCCGCAGTCGCTAGTTGCCTTGATCGCCTCCCAGGACCGCAACTCGTAGAGCCGCATCAACGTCAGCGCCTTGTAGGCCTCGCGCGGGTGGACTTCATCCATCCAGGTCGGGCGAGCGGGCCGGTCGTTGCAGATCCGGTACTGCTGGGGCGCGATGGTCACGGTGAGATCGTTCGTGACCTGGGGAGAGGTCTGGGCCGCGAGCGGCGCGGCCAGCAGGGCGACAACTGCGGCGAGGGTGATTTTGCGCATGGGGGTTTCCTTTCGGGTCATTCGGCGGCAACCGCCGGGCGCTTGGTGCCCTCGATTCCGGCCGTGTTCGTGTCTGGATGTCTCACCTGCCCCGGCAGGAAGAACTCGGTGATGCCGCGCGCGCCTTCATGGCGGCCTGCCTGGATGATCACGTCGATGGAGCCCTCGATGTAGTCGACCATGTCGGCATAGGTCATCGGCACATCGGTCTTGAGCGCGGCAATGGCGAGACGGCGGACGGCGAGTTGCGGGGTCTCCGCATGCAGGGTGGTGAGTGAGCCGCCATGCCCGGTGTTGATCGCCTCGAGGAAGGTCATGGCCTCGCGTCCACGGACCTCCCCCAGCACGATCCGGTCCGGCCGCATCCGCAGGGTCGAGGCCAATAGAACATCGGCGCTGCGGGCCTCGGTGTCCCGGTCGGCGATCAGCGTGACCGCATTCGGCTGCTCGGGGCGCAGCTCGGCTGCCTCCTCGATGGTGATGATCCGCTCCTTTGGCGGGATCAGCGAGAGGATCTTACGCGCCGCGACTGTCTTGCCGGTCGAGGTGCCGCCTGAAACGATCATGTTGAGCTTGTTCTCGACGCAGAACCGCAAGGCGGCATCGATATCGCCGGAGGCCACCACATCGCGCAGGGCGGCATTCCGTTCGCGGCGCAGGCCTTCGAGGCTGCGCTCCTTGCCATAAAGGAAGCCAAGCTTGATGGCCTTCAGCGGCAGCGCCGAGAAGAACCGCAGCGAGATGGAGAAGCCGCCCTCGACGGCCGGGGGCTGGATCACCTGCGCCCGGATCGGTCGGTCCCGGTAGAGGATCGAGACCGAGACAATGGGCTTCTTAGTGCTGAGCGTCGTCGAGGCGGCCGAGGCGATCTGGTTGCCGAGGTCCTTGATCTCGGTCTGGCTCAGCGGGCTGCCGAGACCTCGCATGAAGTGATCGCCCTGGAATTCGCCCCAGACTTGTCCGTCGGGATTGATGCAGATCTCGATCGTGTCGGCGCGCAGGACCTCGGGGCCGAAACGGTCGAGCGACGCTTCCAGATAACTTGCAGCCATGTCAGAAAATCTCGAGGTCACGATCAACCATGACCGTGATCCGTGTACCCTGATCGACATGTATCACTGGCCGGATCGCCAGATAGTCCTGCATCACGCTTTGCGTGCTATCGCGCAGGTCGGTGCCGACATCACTCGCAACATCGGCCGCCGCCTCGCTGTCGATTTGACCCGCTGCAGCCGCAGGCAAGGCGCCGATCAAGGAGATCAGCGCGGCGGAGCCGAAGCGTTGCGCGAAACGGGTGTCGACAAACCCGGTGGTGCCAGTACGGCCGAGTTCGTCTCCACCGAAGGCGCTGATCTGCACGGTCTGATTATCGGGCAAGATGATCCGGTCCCAGGCCACCATAACGCGCGATTGGGCGAGTGCGACATCGGAGCGGTAGCGCCCGATCAGCCGTGCGCCGCGCGGGATCAGGATACGCGTTCCATCGAAAGAATGGACGTCTTCCGAGACGATGGCGCGGATCGCGCCGGGCAGTGTGCTGTCGAGGGCCGTCTCTGTCACAGCCTGAATCATGGTGCCCTGAACAACCGTGTTCGATGGGTTCACGATCACTTCGGCACGTGTCACCTGCGCAGGTTGTGCGCCCGAACGAACAAAGGCTTCATCTGCATTCAGACGTGCGGCTTCCAGCGTGTTCTCCCTATCCGCACCCGCGCCCATCCCGGAGAACGCGATCATAGGAGACGCTATACGCTCTGCGCGGGCCTCAGCTTCAGCAGCGCGCCGCCTTTCGAGTTCGGCCAGCCGCAATTCTTCTTCACTTGGCCCCAATGAGGTCGGCTCTGGTGGCGCAAGTCGTGCAAGTTCCAAGTCCATTCGGAGCTGATCCAATTCGCGATCCCGCTCGGTCAGCTGCCGCTCGAGGGCACGCTGCGCCTCGGCGGATGCTTCCTGTAAGGTGGCAATTTGCGCCGTCAGGTCCGCAATCGCCTGCTCCGCCCCGCTGTCTGCAGCCTCGGCCGGTCTTGCGCGCAGGTCCTCGAGTTCCGCTCTTAATGTCGCAAGACTTTCCATCAGCGCCAGCTCCGACTCGCTCGGACCTGTGTCCGCAGGCGGGGCTTGGCTGGGCTCTGGGGTAGCAATAGGCGCCAGATCTCCGAATCCGGGGCCGCTACTTTGGAACTCTTCCGGCGCGGCGGTCGCCATTGGTGCTTCTGCCGACGGCTGCAGGGCAGCCCATGCCAGACCACCTGCTGCCGCGATGCCGACGACCCCAAGGATCGCGGCAAGCGGCGCAGGCCGCTTGCTTGCCGTCGCTTTGCTTGTCGAACCTTCGAGCGCCGCGAGGCGCGCAGCGAGGTCTTCCGTACCTTCGGTCATGATGCGGCCTGCCCTGCGTCTTGGACGCAAACCACTTCTTCGCCAAGGCGAAGGACCCATTGTCGGTTGACGCCAGACACGCGGATGACGCCGTTACTTGAGGTGTGGCTGTTCACCGCGCGTTCCCTTCCGTTCGAATATCGGAAGATGGCGGGCACCGGCGCGTTCCGTGCGAAGCGGAAATACGTGAAGTTGCCATCATCCCAGATGGCCGTCGGCGTAAACTCCTCCCGGGCGCTGACGGCATAGTTCGCGTTCGGCGCATCGGCCGCGACCGCGCGGGTCGGCTGAACGCGGCTCTCGGGATAGCGGAACTGCACGACATAATGCGGCGTCTCCCGGGCTTCGACGACATGGAAGTAGTAGGAGCGGCGGTTGGTGTAGACGGTGATGTTGGTGGCGACGCCAGATGCTGTCGGTTTGATGGCGAAGGCACGGCCACCCGGGACACCGTCGAATTGAAACCCGACCGTATCGCCGGCGATGATCGAGCGGATGGTTTCACCCTCACCGAATTCGACTGTGGTGACGCGGGTCAGAGTCGTGACGACACGGTAAACCTGGCCTTCAGTCCAGGTCGCGACGCGCACGCGATTGTCATGAGAACCTGGGCGGGGCGTAGTTTCGGCCAAGGCAGTCGTTCCCGCGAACGCGAGAATACCGGCGGCCAGCAGCGCAGAGATTGGAGTGCGAGTCATTCGGAACGGTCCGATCGGATGGCATATTGTGTAACGGTGAAACCGAAAGGGTTTTGCCAGACATCGTCGATCGCGCGGGTCCGCTCGGGCCGGAATTCGAACATCAACGTGGCAGTGAACGATCCATCCTGTACCCCTTGCGGGCTTGTCAGACGCTTTCTGAGCCGCACCTGGGCGCGGTTATCGCCAATAAGGGTGATCGAGGCGATCTCAACAGCCATCTCGGCCGCAGCCCCGTATCGCGTCGGCGGATAGCTCTCCTGCCCGGAGGTCCACATGGCGCGCATGCTGGCCTCGGCCGCCCCGGTGGATTGCGCCAGCACCCGGCGCACGCGCAGATCGTTGTCGAGCTGATTGTAGGCCTCGCGGTCGAGAATGTAGCGATAGATTTGTGCTTCGATCACGGCAGGTCGTTCGGCAAGCGAAACGGTTTCAACCGTGGCATTGGGGAGCGCCATCCCGGTCGCTGGATCGTAGGGTACAACTACGGGCGGCGGCGTCTCGACCATCAGCGCGACAGCCGCAGCCGTCAAACAGCCGAATACGCCGAAGCCTGCCCCGGAAAGGCCGATCATCCGCCAAAGCTGTTCCCGGCGCAGGGCACCGTAGACAAGTTCCTCTTCCACGAGTTCGCGCGCAGTCATCACCCCTGCCCCACTCATGGCTCAAGATCCGGCAAGGTGAAGTCCATGTAGCGGCGTTCTTCGGCAACGGTGGCGGCATCAACCACGCCTGCATTGCCTGCGCCGAGGGTTTGGATCGTTTCCAGCTCCCACATCCGGGTCATGGCGATGGCGAGTTCCGCCGTGACGCGCGTGTTATGATCCATCGAGGCTTTGAGATCCTCCATGTCCGGGATCATCTCGACCAGACGTTCCACCCGTTCGAGAGACTGTTCCGCCTCTGCGTGGCTGTTCTGCGCCGCCGCCGACATCACAGCACCTGTGGTTGCCCGGGTGGCCACGCCTTCAGCTCCCGGATTGCCGCTGGTGGCGATTTCGCGGAGAGAATCTTCGTCGAACCCTGCACTTGCCAGCGCCTGTTCCATCTGCGTGCGCATGGGCCCGGCATTGGGCCCGATGAGCGCGCTCCAATCGCCCGCCTGGATGCCTCGGATCAGGCCGGGGATGTCTTCGAAGTTGGCCTGAAGCAAGGTGTCGAGGTCCCCGCCCATGGCAAGCCCGAGGATGCTGCGCGGCCCGGTGAGCGAGGCATACATCTCGTTCAGCTGATCGAGCTGGCTTTGCAGCATGTCCAGTTGCTCCAACGCATTGTCCAGAAGATCGGTCTGGATCCCGAAATCCTGCAGCATCTGCTGAAGCTGGCGGATTTCCTGGGCAATGTTCTGGGTGTCCACCGTGGGCACACCCTGTGCCGCGGCAGGTCCGGTGACATTGAGGGCGAGCGCGAGCGCAATGCTACTGGCGAAAATGGAACGGGGCAGGCGCAGGTTCAACGCAAATCCTCCTGACTGAAATCCATGAATTGCCGCTCGGCAGCCTGGGCCGCCGCCAAGGCGATCTGCTCGGCGCTGAGTGGCTCGGTTCGGGCGGCCTTGATCCGGGTTCGGATTGCGACCAGCCGGGCCAGTTCGGCCCGGGCATAGGTGTTGAGCGCGATGGCCTCGTGGAGATCCTCGGTCTCACCAATGCGGGTGATGATGTCCTGAACCCGCAGGGCGGCGGCACGGACCGAGACCAGCGAATAGTCGCCATAGACCCCTGCGCCGTGGGCCGAGAGGCTGAAACTCGCGTTGGCGAGGAGCACAGGGTCGATGGTGCCGAGCGCATCGATGCCGCCTACGGCCGCGAGGTAGCTGTTGTACTGCTGCGGGATCACCACGACATAGTGCTGGGTTTCCGCGAAGGGCGGCACACCGCCATAATCCTGCACATTGCCCGGACCGGCGTTATAGGCGGCGAGTGCATGAATGATGTTGCCATCGAACATGTTCAGCATCTGGGCGAGGTAGCGCGCGCCACCGGTGACCTGCAGATAGGGATCGTCGTAATACGCCGGGTAGATCCCGAGATCGCCCGCGGTACCTGGCATGATCTGGGTAAGTCCGAAGGCACCTACGGGTGAGCGTGCCCCGATCTGGAAACGGCTCTCCTGCCAGATCAGCGCCTGCAATAGGCAGCGCCATTGCACGAGCGAAAGGCCCGCGCGGCCGACTCCGGGCAGACTATGGGTGTCGCGTGCTGCGCGGATGATCAGCTCCTCGATCCCTTCCCGGGCATCGCCAAACATCCGGGCTGCGGCCGGGTTGTTGTCCTCGGGCGCATAGAGGCTGGCGGCGGCGCTCTCGACGTCATCAACCGCCCCCTGCCCCGCCTCGAGCCCAGCCACGGTGCCCGCGACATCGCCCGAGCCGAGAGACATGGCATCCATGAGTCCTTCGAGGGAGGCGAGTTGCTGACGCTCGATCTCGGCCAGTTCCTCCTCGCGGCTTAGCCGGTCCTGCTGCAGTGTCAGGTCCCGATCGGTCTGCTCGAGGATCGCCTGCCGCTCTGCGAAGAGGCGCAGATCGAAGGTCGGCACGCCTTGGGCGACCGCTGGCCCCGCCGTGGGACCTGCCAGTGCAAAGCCGATCATCGAGAGAGGAAGCCAGGTCCGCATTGGCTCAGCCGCCCGCCCTCAAGAGGACGAAATCGCAGGCCGTGTCGCGGCGCGTGACCTCCGCCCCCATGGTCGAGATCGTGGCGGTGGCGGTTCCTGCCTGCGCAGGAGCCTCGCGAAAATTGAAGCAGTTGGCTTGCGGGGGGGTATGCTGTGCACAGGCTGTCAGGGTCAGGCCGAGCCCGAGCAGCACGACGCTGCGAATGATGGTACGGGTCATGTCACTCTCCAGAAATCAGGACGTTCGCGATAATCGGCGCCGACAAGGGCCTCGCCCTTCTCCATGCCGCCAAGGATGGTCACGAGGGGGCCAAGGGCGCTGAGATCGGCATCGATCACGACCGAACCCCGGTCATCGCGCACGAGGGCCAGCCGCGAGGCGGAGCCGACGCCCAGAAGCACGTCGAGCTCTTTCTCGGTCAGGCCGAGCATGGCGTAGTCGGCGGCTGAGGCGCGGATGTTGGGCAGCAGCACCTGGGTCGGCACGGCTTCCACGATGGTCTTGCCGGTCCGCGTGCGCTCGAGCTGGCTGGCATATTGGGTCATCATCACGACGACGGCGTTCTGCTTGCGGGCGGTCACCAGCCAGTTGCTGAGCCGCTCCGCGAAATAGGCGTTGTCGAGGGCCTTCCATGCCTCGTCGATGACGATAATGGTGGGCTTGCGGTCCTCGATCACCCGCTCGACCCGGCGGAAGAGGTAGGAGAGGACCGCCATGCGTTCCCGTTCGCTCTCAGAATCGAGGATGCCGGTGAGGTCAAAGCCCGCGACGTCACCGTCGATGCTGAAACTGTCCTCGGCATTGGCCCCGAAGATCCAGCCGTAGCGGCCCTCAGCCGTCCATTCCTGCATACGCTCGAAGAGATCGCCCTCGTCATCGGTCGAGACCAGCAGCGAGGCGAAATCCGACCAGTTCCGCAGGCCCGCATGTCCTGCGCTCGCGTTCTGGCGTACGACCTCCTGCAATCGGTTGGTCTGAATCGGGGTCAGCGGTCGATCGCGCCGCTCCAAGAGGCTCGCGAGCCAATCAGCAAGCCATGCCTGGCCCCGCATGTCGATCTCGGTCTGCAGAGGATTGAGGCCCGTGGGCCGTCCGGCCCGCACGGTCGAATAGCTGCCGCCGAGCGCGCGGACGGCCATCTCCATGCCCGCGCGATAGTCGAATACCAAGACCCGCGAACCTGCCCGCCGTGCCATGGTCATCAGGAAAGCCGCCAGGACGGATTTGCCGGAGCCGGGACGGCCGAGGATCAGCGTGTGCCCACCTGTGGGCTCGCGATCTGGTGCGCCCAGTTCGTGGAAGTTGAAGCGAAAACCGCTGCGCTCGGGCGTCGGGAAGAGTGTGATCGGCACGCCCCACGGCACTTGCCTACCAGTCTTGCCAAGCGGTGTGCGGTGAAAGGTGGCGAGATCGGCGAAGTTGTGGTTCGTGATCGCTGCCTTGCGGCTTCGCGCCCCGGTATTGCCGGGATGCTGCGCCATGAAATGCGCCCGCGCCCCGAAGGCTTCCGAGATCAGGTTGATGCCGGAGGTGGCGGAGATGTTGCGGATCTCGGCAGCGATATCGTCAAGCGCCGTCTGGGTGCGGGCATAGACGGCCACGGTCATGTGGTGCTCGCCGAAGATCAGGCGTTTGGATTCCAGATCATCCTGCGCGAGTTCCAGTTCCTGGGCGAGACTGACGGCCCCGTCATTGGCGGCTTGCATCAGCCGCAGCTGCCGCTTGATCCGGCCAGCCATGATGTTGGCGTTGATCGGCACAAAAGAGTGCGTGACCACCATGTCGACGGGCAGGTTCAGCTCGTCGAGCATGAGGCTGTCGGTCTTGGCGGGATAGTTTTTCACCGCGAAGATCGCGCCGAGCTTGTCGCCCACAGAACCGTCGGACAGGGCGATGGTCGTGCCTCGGAAGGTGACGCGGGTATTGGCCACGTCCTCGGCGATCACGCCGAGGCGCGACCTCGGGAAGAGCGGATGTTCTTCGCCCGTGTTGAGCGAGCCGAGGAAGCCCAGAAGCTCGCCGGTGCTGGCGGCAAGCATCCGGGGTTTCAGCTCATCAAAGGACGACAGGAGAAACCCTACCACCTCGTCGAGCTTGCGCAAGCGGCGGGTCGTGTCCGCCGCATGCCGGGCACGAGACGCGCCCAAGCCGAAGGGCAAACGGCTGCCGGTCTCGGGACGTTTCAGCACGGTCAGGGTCAGTGTCTTGTCGCGCAGACCGGATTGACCCAGATGCGCGCGCCAGCGCTGGTCGATGGCGGCGGCGAACCCTTCGCCCGGGATGGGCGGCAGGGTTACGTCGACCGCTTTCGACACCTTGTGCAGGTAGAAGGAGAACTCGGTCCCGACCTGCGCGACGATGCCTGCCAGGAGCCCGCCGATCCGGTCGAGATGCCCGTCCTCGCTGGTGGTGCTGTCGACCCCTTCCAGCCTGATGCATTGCATCAGCTCGTTGCCGCGTGTCCGGATCGTTCGGTCGTTTACGAGGCTCACATAGGGCAGCATCATTGAGAGCCGCTTCTCGCCCTTGACCCATGCCGGCAGTGCCGTCAGCGGATCGAGGGCGTCGCCCACGTCATCGGCTACTCCATCACGGGGCATAGCTGTCGCCCCCATGAAGCTTGCGGTTTGTCGTGGGCGGGGTTTCCTGCAGGGTGATCACCAGGACATCGAGGAAGTTCGGATCCCAGTCTGCGGCTTTCCAGAGCGCCGGCCAGGCCAGCCCCGCGAACACAGCCACCACCCAGCTCTGCACCCAGAGGAACAGAAGCGTCGAGCCGAAGAGCCAGACCATGGCGTACATGATCGGCAAGCCCATCAGCTTGGGTGGCCTGAGAAGACCGATGAACACGCGGGACTGGTCAGCCATGGATGGAGCTCAGGTGGTCCAGATGGCGGCGACGATGGTGGGTGCTGCGGCGATGCCCGCGATTGCAACCACGACCCAGAGCGCCTGACGGAAATCGAGGATGCCGAAGAGCCAGGAAAGGAACACGCCGATCAGCGCAAGCGTTCCGATCACGATTCCCAAGGGACCGGTGATCGCATCGACAATGCCTTGAAGCAGGGTCTGCACCGGCGAAAGGTCGATGCTCTGCGCAAGCGCTGGACCCGCCAGCACGATCAGGGCCATCGCGCCGAGCGCGACGATCGAAGGTCTCGATGTCATGAAAGATCTCCTCTGAGCCGCTCAAACACGGCAGTCACACGGGCCACGTGCCCTTGGGTTTCTCGAAAAGGGGGGATGCCGCCGTGGCGTGTGACCGCCTCAGGGCCAGCGTTGTACGCCGCAAGGGCCAGAGAGCCCTCGCCGAACTGGTCGAGCATCATCAGCAGGTAGCGGGCTGATCCGTCGAGGTTTTGCGCAATGTCATGTGGGTCCACGCCGAGATCGCGGGCGGTATCCGGCATAAGCTGCCCAAGGCCTATGGCCCCGACAGGGCTGCGTGCAGCCGGATTGTATGCGCTCTCGACTTCGATGTTGGCTCGGTAAAGGAGCGCCCAATCAGTGACGGAAAGCCCTGCGCGACGCAGCGCACCATGCCCGGCATAGCGTAGAGCCGTGGTCTCGATCGCATGGAAGATTTCTGGGGTGGCGCGGGCGGCGGATCGAGCCGGGATCGCTGTCTCGCTCGTCGCGTCAGGAACGCGAGGTTCTGCGAAGAGGAAAAGGCGCCCATTTGCCTCTTGAGAAGAGGAAATCAATTGGCCGTCTGGGCCAACCGAAAAGATGAAACCGTCGGCCAGGGCCGGGGGCGCGGAACAAACGCCTGTACCCAAAGCAACGACGAGCGCAGTTGCGCGGTCAGCTGCCTTTGACCGGAGGCGCGGCGTGGCGCTCGCGACCACCTTCTTCAAGTGGGATGCTCGCCGTCGTACAGCCCATGTCGGCCAGGAAACTGACAAGGCCAACGATGGTTTTGAAGTCGCGGAGCTTGAGGACGCTTCGGCTGGTGACGAGCATTTTGTCGTCACGCCCATCAGTGGCGACGGCGCGGATGACCCACGAACCGTACCAGCTGTTATGGCGCTTCTCTGCTCTCTCCTTGCAGACCACCTCAATGAGGTAGCCCTCGGCGAGCAAGCCGCGCAGTCCGTCTTCTGTAACCACATTCGGGGCTTCTTCTATCATGGCCTTCCCTTGGGTCCTTGTTCTGCCTGGGTGCAGTATCAGGCCCACGGGGTCGCAACACCGTGAGCGATACAAAACAACATTAATGATAGCAAGACAATAATAACGTGTTGACGAAGTTCGCCTTGCTCCGATAACGGTGATAGCCGACAGAATGATAATCTTAAAGGCGGCAAAGGAGTTTTGCCCTGCGCTTGTTTATTGCGCGCAACGCACCGTTGCTGTTCGCGCTCCTGCTTGGAAGCATGCCGGTAGCCGCAGCGGCGGACTGCGTACCTCCCGAACGACCGTTCTTGCCTCAATCGCAAGAAGACATGCGTGCCTACGCCGATCTGCTGCGTTCTGATTTCGAGGGCTACATTGCCGACATTCAGGAATACTTCCGCTGTCTTGATGCCGAGCGCCAACGGGCGTTTCAGGAGGCGCGCGAGGTCAGTGAAGACTATGGAAGACTGGTCGAGCTATTGGACTGAGCAACCGCATGGGCTTAACCGCCGTCGAGATCCTCGTAGTAGACGAGTGCGGGCATGTTGCGGCGCTGATGCACGATGCGCAGGATGACTGCCGCGCCATCCGCCGCATCGAGCCGCTTGTAGAAGATCACGTGTCGCTGGCAATTGACGGACCGCATTCCCGGGACAAAGAGACTCCTGTCCCGGCCCGCGTCGGGATCCCCAGTGATCCGCTCGAAGGCGGTGACCAACTGGCGGTAATAGACGAGCCATTGGTCCCTGCCCCATGTTTCGACGGTGTAGGTGCGTATCTCTTCAAGGTCGGACTTCGCCTGTCCGGAAAGCCGAATCGTCATTCGGGTCAGCGATCAAACGCATCCGGTTCGAAGGCTTGGGCATCGAACTCGGCGAAATCCCCATTCTCGGCCAGGGTGGCTGCCATCTCGAGATCGGCCTTGAGGGCATAGAACTGCCGCGCGCCATCCTTCTCCATCAGCATCCTTACGCCGGCGCGCACGACTTCGCTCAGATTGGCGTAGGCGCCGGACTCGATCTGCGCCTGCACATATTTCTGCATCGGTTCGGTCAGGTGGACGTTTGGCATCAGACTCTCCTATCCATGCTCAATCGTATCAGATACTGCCATAGATCTTCAAGCGCATGTTCGATCCCAACATAGGCCACAACATAGGATCGTTGCTCCACCCGCCCTTCCGTTCCCGGATTCCAGCCGTGGAACCAAGCCCTACAGTTTTCCGACACTGCCCTTCCTGGGACCATGGGCGCTGCGACACGCCGTTTGACGGGCTCATGCGGTCTGTTCTTCCGTGACCGCTTTCGTGGCCGCATGGAAACACCACATTTTCCTTTTTTCGCAAATGTTTGTTTGGCATCTAACGTGAAATGAAGCCGCAATTTTGGCCGCTTTCAAGACGCCACAAGAGCCCAAACCGGCGTCAGATCTTGGAAGCTGTCTCGCGACACAAGCGAACAATCGCAGGTCACCATCAATCAAATCTCCTTGCCATCATTAATGGTGTTTCGTATCGCTGCACCATTATAGATGGAGTCGGCATCATGAAGCACGTGATCCACGGCGTGGCCACGGCCACGGCAATGAGCATATCCGGACTAATGGCCTCGTCAGCACCGGCTCAGGCCTATCAGGTGGACTGTGCGATCCTCCTCTGCCTTGCGGGTGGCTGGCCTGCCTCCGCGCCCTGCGCACATGCTAGAGCGGTCTTCATTCGGCGGATCACACCATGGCCGATCGAGCCACCCTTACAAATCTGGCGGTGTCCGATGGGTGTGTCGTTAAACGATCCCAGTCCGATGTCGCCCATGGAACGCCTTTATGAGATCACGTTCCGCGATCCGCCCGAACCGCAGGAATCGACTCCGATACCCCTTGTTCGCGTCCAAGCGGATGAACAAGCCGACATCGACATCTCAGGCGACGCCTTTGACTTTGTTCGGAGCATTCGCGTGTATCACATCCAGTACCGGCAGCACGAAAACCGAGATGGTGACTGCAATCGCAGCGACTCCACGCGGTTGGGGTCCTACGGAGTGCAAGGCGATTACCGATGGACAAAATCCAACGTGGGCCAAGTGCCGGCCGCATCCGGCCTGAGCATCCCGAATGGATGCGGCAGCTACTTCTACCGCTCCGTCTTCGTCGACTGGCGTGATCACGCCGGGAACTATGGTTCTGAAGAAGTTCGCTACTGACAAAATCTGCACGCGGTCTTGCCGCGCGCGTCCTCACAACCCCGCACGAAAGGCTGTGCAAAACCCCCAAAAAGGAGACGACGCCAGACCGTGAAGCCTGACGCCGTGCAAGAAAACTCCGTGAACAAGAGTTTCCTAGCGCACGGCTAAAACACCTGCAACCAGCAAAGTTGTTTTGCTGGCAAGAATGTTGTTGTCTCACGACATGGCGTCGGATCTCCAAGGAGACCTCGACCATGGAACCTACGACCGGCCTGATCCTGCGACGGATCACGCAGACAAATCTCTCTGTTGCAGCGCACAAGCTGGCCACCCTCATCCTCGATGCCATCGCCTGGAAGGATGGCTACAACGGTTTGTCGCGCGGAACGGCAGCCTTCACCCTCTCGGCCCTTGCGGAGAAGATGGGTGTCTCACGACAGTATCTTTCGGTTCTTTTGAGCGAACTTGAGACGTCGGAGTTGCAGCTCGAGCGGGCGAAGCCGAATGGCAAGTTCGCGCCCTGGATCTTTCGGTTTTCCGCCTTCGACGAGGAGAGTGAAACCCATGATCTCGTGTCAGGTGAAGGCGACACATCACTATCTAGAGATAATAATAACAAAACTATCTTCTCAGGACTGATCGACATCACCGCGAGTTCGAACGTTTTTCAGACCAGTTGGGCAGAGCTCATCAAAGCAGCGAAGGCCACGTTGCCCTGCTGGAACATCGACACCCAGGTCATCTGGGATCGCTTCCTCGCCTTCAACCGGTCCCGAGGCAACGGAAAGGTGCCGGCCGGCTTCCTGCTTGGCTTTATGCGACGATGGCGGAATTCGCCAGGGACTCCGCCTCGTCCCGAGGTGAAACCATCGCAGAAACGGGTAGCAGACCCCAAAGAGCGCGAATTGCTGAGACAGATGCAAGCCGCCCCGACTGCGAACCGCCAGTTCCACGCGTCCGACCTGTGTCGTTTGATCGGTCACGCTGCCTACGAAGCGCGAGTACTGGATGTAATCCGCAAGTTTGGGTGTCAGAGGTTCTCAGCAACCTTAGCGGTGCACGGACGAGCGGTGTTGGCAGGCGAGATTTCGAGGTAGGCTCGCTTTGGGGCCGGGAAAACCCTGCGTGTGAACGTAAAGATCCGATAGTGAAGTTTATGTTAATTTACCCTCCAGATCCCTTCTTCCTGAGCCACTCGCGATTCAGAAAGAAGTTTCTGTAAATGAGCCACAACATTCCTTTCGGCGGCCATTGCAATATGCGGGTCAGATTTCTTGTAGACTGAAGCGGCGATATTCTGGACTGTATCGGAAGTATTTAGGAGATGCTTGAGGATCTGGGTCTCGCGGCGCATCCGGTTGGCAAGTAACCGTTCGATGTAAGGGCGCGGATCCTGGAGTACGGGCCCGTGACCCGGCAGGCAGATCCTATCGTCGCGATCAATAAGCCGTTGAAGCTGGTCGCAGTAATCACGCATGTTGCCGTCAGGGGGGCTGACGATCGAACTGTTCCAACTCATCACGTGGTCGCCCGTGAATAACACTCCATCCAGCCTCGCAAAGCAGAGGTGATCGCTCGCGTGACCGGGTGTGTGAAGGACAGTAAGACCGGCAATCCTTTGCCCGTCTTCCAAAAACCCGTCGGGTTGAAATGCATCGTCTGGAAAGGCACGCGAAACATAAACGGGCAGACCTGTCCGTTCGCGCAATCCCGGCACGGCACCGAAATGATCGGAATGGTGGTGTGACACTAGAATTCCGGCCGGGTTGCCTCCCAGATTCTCGACAATTGCTTCGGAATGTGCACTGTCTTCTGCTGGACCCGGATCGAGAATGAACCGACCGTCAGGTGTATCAATGATGTAGCTGTTCGTCCCGTGATAGGTCATCTTCCCGGGATTGCTCGCAACGATCCTCAGGATTCCCTCGGCCACCTGTTCTGCACGCGCGCGACACGGTTCCGGCTCTGTGTGAAACATGCTGCGTTTTGTCATTGAATACGACCACTTTCTGACAGTGAAAAGTCTGGGACTTGCAAAGCCGCCTTTTGCTTTGCATAGCTTTGGAAGCCTCGGGCTGGCGTCCAGCGCCGGTCAGAACCGGCGCTGGAACAAGGCAACAAAGCCCAGCAGTCAAGCGTGACCCCGATTATGGAAACCTGTATACAGCACTACAGCAATTGCTGCCTTCGTCAGGTCTCCAAGCAGGAACGGGTAAAGCCCGGCGTTCAGCAATTTTTCGCCATAGCCGACAAAGCCACCCAACCAGAATAGCCCTGCGCAATACATAAGTATCGAACCGGAGAGGACCGCTACAGATGCTCTGATTGAAGGCGGAAGCCCTGCCAGCTTTTGAACCATCCATCCTGCAGCCGCCGCCGCGAGCGCAAACCCAATCAAGAATCCGCCAGTGGGACCCGCAAAATAGGCCAGACCCGCCGGTGCGGGAGGCGTGCCAGCGAAAACCGGCAGGCCAAACAGACCTTCCAGAAGGTACGCAGCGACAACTAGACTACTGCGCACCGGCCCCAGGAAAAGGCCGAGACCCAAGACCACCAGGGTTTGTGTTGACATCGGTACCGGGTAGAACGGCACCGCGATTTTGGCGGATAGTGTCAGAAGTATTGTGCCGATGAGTATTATTGAGATCTCTCGGGTCAGTCTTGCGACCGGTTGGCGTTGAGTGGCTTCCAAATTCATCTGTTTCGTCCTTGTTTCTGTAGATCGTTGATTTGCTGGATAGGGAAGCTCACATGCGCTTGGCGACTTCTTCCAGCATGACCTCGCTCGCACCGCCGCCGATGGCCTGAACACGGGCGTCGCGCGACATGCGTTCAACCGGGGTTTCGCGCATATAGCCCATGCCGCCGTGAAACTGGACGCAGTCGTAGAGCACGCTGTTTACCAGTTCGCCGCAATAGGCCTTGACCATCGAGACCTCTTGCACGCAATCGTGGCCCGCCGCGTCCAGACCTGCGGCATGATAGACCAGCTGCCGTCCCGCCGCGATCCTCGTCTGGCAGTCTGCCAGCCGCTGGCGCACCACCTGCTTGTCCCATAGGACACCGCACGAGGCGCCCTGGGATCGTCGGACTCCCGGAGCTTCGCGACGATCCACTCCGGTTTTGTTTTTTCTGGGCCATTCCGCTATCCTCAAATTGGCTCGAAATCCTATTTTAGGGAGGATCGTTGTGTCAGGCGGTCGCCGCTAGGCCGTCCGACTGTGCGTCCCGTTTCGGTGGCCGTATCCGGAACAGAAGCGCATAGAGCACCGGAACCGCGACGAGCGTCAGGACCGAAGCAAAGGCGAGGCCGCCCATGATCGTCACCGCCATCGAGGCAAAAAACGCATCGGGCAGAAGCGGAATCATGCCAAAGATCGTCGTGCCGGCGGCGAGCACCACAGGGCGAAGACGGCTGACTGAGCCGTCGATCACCGCCTTGTAATCGGGCACACCCTGTGCACGTAGAAAGTCGATCTCTTCGATGAGAACGATTGCGTTCTTCATCAACATTCCCGAAAGCGACAGGAAGCCGAGCAGGGCCGTAAATGTGAAGGGCAGACCGGTGAACAGCAACCCCAGGACCATGCCCGTCACGGACATTGGCACCACGAGCCACAGGATCAGCGGTTGGCGGACTTTGTTGAACATCAAAATCGAAATCGTCAACATGACCAGGAAGCCCAGGGGAAGCTGCTTGCCAAGCGACTCCTGAGCCATCTGCGCACTTTCGAATTCGCCGCCCCATTCCATTGCATAACCGTCGGGAAGCGGGATGGATTCGATCTCGGTGCGGACGCTTCGGAATGCCTCATCCGCGGTGAGATCGCTGCGGGCACCGCCGAGGGCGGCGATTGTCCGCTCTCGGTCGCGCCTGTGAATGAGTGCCTCGACAAGACGGGGATCGAACCTTTCGACGAGGTTGGCCATGGGGACATAGGCCCCTGCCCCGTCGGACCATACCGACAGGTCACGAAGGCGGTCGACCCCGTCGCGTTCGTTCTCGGGAAGCCGGAGTTGGATCGGGATCAACACGTCGTCCTCGCGCAGGTCGCCAACGCGCAGTCCGGACGTTCCATAGCGGATGGTATCCGAAATCGCTCCGCGCGTCGCGCCGGCCAGCCGCATTCGTGCCTCGTCGACGACGGGTTCGACAAGGATTTCACGCTGCCGCCAATTGGTGCGCGGATTGGTGATGGTTCCTGCCTCCTCGTATATCCTGATCGCATCATCCGCGAGCTGGCGCAGGACGACCGGATCGGGGCCCGAGAAACGAACTGCAACATCGGCACCGGCCGGCGGTCCGAACACGATTTCTTCGACACGGATCAGAGCGTGGGGGAATTCGGCTGGCAAATCCCGGTTGAGCCTGCTCGCGATCGCCGGGATCGTTGCGGCGTCCGCAACCCGGACGATGAGCTGGCCATAGCTGGCATCCGCCTGTTCCGGATTGTATGTCAGCATGAAGCGGCTTGCCCCCCGCCCTACGAGGGCCGTTACCCCGGTCACAGCATCCTCATCCAGAAGTATCCGCTCAAGCCGCAGCATCTCTTCGTCGGTCGTGTTGATATCGGTTCCCTGCGGCATCTGGAACTCGACGTAGAAAATAGGCGTGTTCGAGGCGGGGAAGAAGGCCTGCTTGACCTGGGCGAAAGCCATGACCGACCAGACGGTGATCCCGATGATCGTCAGAACGACCGGGATGCGGGCGCGCAGCGCCGTCCACAGAACCCCGCGGTAAATCCCGTAGAACGGGCCCTTGTAGGGATCGTCCGAGGTGTTCTTGGGGGCCTTGAGCAGCAGCTTGCCAAGATACGGCGTGACCGTGACTGCCAGAACCCAGCTTGATAGCAGCGAAATGGCGATCACGGCGAAAAGCGAAAACAGGAACTCGCCCGTCGCATCGGGCGACAGCCCGATACCGGAAAACGCCATGATCCCGATAACGGTTGCCCCCAGCAAGGGAATGGACGTCGAGGATTCCGTCTCGGCCGCCGCGTCTTCCGCGCTTTTGCCACGCGCCATGCCGATCACCATGCCTTCGGTGATGACGATGGCGTTGTCGACCAGCATACCCATCGCGATGATCAGGGCGCCAAGGCTGATCCGTTCCATCTGTATCCCGAACACCGACATGAAGAACAGCGTGGAGAAAACGGTAAGTCCGAGGGTCGCACCCACCACGAGGCCGGCGCGCCACCCCATGGTCAGCATCAGGGCACCGACCACGATCGCGACCGACTGTCCGAGACTGACGAGAAAGCTTGAAACGGCTTCGTCCACCACGACATGCTGCTCGTAGATCGGAATGATCTCGACACTTTCGGGAAGCTCCGACTTGAGCCGTTCCAGCCGCGCTGAAACCTCCTGGCCGACAGCGACCACGTTTCGGTCCGTCAACGCGGAAACGCCAAGGGTGAAGGCCGCCTTGCCGTTCTGCCGGATGATCTGGCTGGGCTGTTCGGCCGCCTCCCGTGTGACGGTGGCGATGTCGCTGACGGCGATCTGGCCGACATTTCCGGCCGTGCCCAGCCGCAACTCCTCTATGCCTTCGGGGCTGATATAGCCCGGCGGAACGGACAGGCCGATGCGGGCGGGGCCCTCGGTGATCTCGCCGTTGAAGAACACCTGGTTTTCGTCTGCGAGAATTCCCAGGATCTGGGTCGGCGGAAGGCCCAGTTTCTCGAGGCGTGCAGACGGGATCGAGAGGGTGATCACCTCTTCGGAGAGGCCTTGAACCTCGGCCTTGGCGACGCCATCGACAGTGACCAGCCCGAGCCGCAGCGTCGTGGCCAAGTCCCTTTGCTCCGATGGGCTCAGACCTTCGGTCGTCACCGCATAGAACATGCCATAGACGTCGCCGAAATCGTCATTGATGATGGGCGGTTGCGCCCCTGCCGGAAGATCCCCCTCGATATCACTGATGCGGCGGCGCATCTCGTCCCAAACCTGCGGGATCTCGTCCGGGCCATAGGTCATCTCGATCTCGACGGTGATCTGCGCCATGCCCGGCATCGATTTCGATTCCACCCGGTCGAGCTGCTTCATCTGCTGCAGCGCGTTTTCGACGACGTCTGCGACCTCCTCTTCAACCTCCATTGCCGTGGCGCCGGGATACGGCACGAAGATGAGTGCCGTCTTGAGGGTGAAGCTCGGGTCTTCAAGGCGGCCGACCGTATTCAGCCCCCAATAGCCGCCGAGAACGCAGAAGATGATGGTGAGCCAGACCGCCACAGGACGCTCGATGCTCGCTCGTGTGATGCTGAGTGCCATGTTTTTATTCTTGTCCTGCCGAAAACCGGGGTCAGAGCCCAGAAACTGTCACGGTCTGATTGTCCCTGAGCCGCCACCAGCCGCCGGAAACAACCAATTCATTGGCCTCCACGCCATCCTGAACGACGATCTCGTTGTCGATCGGAAGGCCCAGACGGACCGTCCGACGCTCGACCTGGCCGGACGTTTCTTCGTAGATCCAGATGGACGGTTCGGTTCGGCTGGTCGTGTCCACCGCCGAAACCGGAACGATCACGGAGCGCCGGCGATCTTCCTCAGCGGCGATGGAGATGCGCACATCCGCGGTCATTCCGGGCAAAAGACGCGGGTCGATATCACCCGTGATCGCAAATTCCACGTCGTAGGTCTGCGCCGTCCGGTCGGCATCGGTCGCAAACGAGCGAAGCACCAGAGGCGCGGTGTAACCCGGAACAGCCGGAAAAGTTGCAACGATCTCGAAGGCATCGGGTGCCGACCGCGCAATGGCCGCAAGTTCCTCTGGCAGGGAGATCACGAGCCGCATCTCGCTGACATCCTGTAGACGCGCGACAGGCGCGGTCGACGTGACGTTGACATATTCTTCAACGAAGGTGCGCGCCACAATCGCGTCGAATGGCGCGACGATTTTCGTTTGGGACAGGCGCCGCTCGGCCTCGCGGAGCGCGACTTCTGCCTGGAAGAACTGCGCGCGGGCCGTGTCGAGGCGCGCGTCGGACGCCACGCCACGATCGGCGAGGCCCGAGGCGCGCGCGAGTTCGGAATTCGCCAGGTCGTAGGACGCCTGAGCCCGGTCGACGGCGAGTTCGAAATCGATTTGGTCGAGCTCCGCGATCACCTCGCCCTCGCGAATCGTGTCGCCGGGCTCAACCTCAAGGCGAATGATCTGCCCGGGTATCTGAAACGCAAGGTCCACCGTTCGAGCAGGTTCAACGCGGCCTGCAACGGTGCGAGACTGACTTACGACGCGATTGAGCGCACGGGTCACTTCGACCGTGACTGGTCGCTCCACGTTCGCTGCAGGCCTTGTATCGACTTCTGCCTCCAGGGTGTCCGTCGCGGTCTGCGCCAGCACATCGGTCAGGAACGGCGAAACAAACGGGACGGCAACGGCCGACACGGCCGCTACCGCAATAACAAAAACGATCCGCTTCAAACTTCGTGTCTCTCTATTCGAGTTCATTAATCATGGCCCTCAATTGCTCGATGACGCGTCCCCTGAGATCCGCGCCACCGTCGGGAAGGCCCAGAAGTTTCTGGAACCGAAGTCCCTGGATCGCTAGGACGACAACCATAGCACCCGGAGTGTCTTGTGTGTCGGACAGGATACGCTCAAGGTCGCCGGTCAGTTCAGCCCGTAGCGGATCGAGCAGCCGCGGATCTGACGCGGCAGCCGCGAGAATCGCCATCGAGAGGTCGTCATCGACGGCTCTGGCTTGCACGATTGCTTCCAGGTGCCCACGCAGGGTGCGGGATCTGCGATCTTCCGGGACTGATGCCAGGCGTTCGTGATGTTCTGCGAGCATCTCATCAAGCAGCCCGGCAAGAAGCGCTCTCTTGGTCGGAAAATTGTATAAGACCCCGCCTTTACTGAGATCGGCCTCACGCGCGACGGCGTCGATCGTAATCTTTCCCGCGCCCTCTCTGTGCGCAATTGCCCGCGCAGCGCCGAGGATCCTTGGTGACGCATTCTTTGCCTGCATTTTGGATTGTATGGTCATTATTCACTGTCCATTCGGCAATTTTATTGAGAGATTTGGAGCACTGCCCCGTTGTCGGAAAGCAAGGTCAGTTCAGAGCTCTACTCTATGTCCGCTCCCGTAGAGTCGCAGGAATGCAGTGACTGCATCGGCCGCATGCTTGTCCCGCTCGACTGTTCTTTGCACGGCCAGCAGGCGTGGCATCAACAGTCCAGAAACGCAAAGATGTATGAAGTGATCCGCAACACGCGGGGGGTTGTCGATCTCAAGCGCGCCTTCCCGGGAAAGGCGTTCCAGAACTTTACTGATGAGTTCGCGTGCCCGTTTCGGTCCGGCACGAAAATACACCTCCCCGACCTCGGGAAGCATCTCGGTGGCACCGATACACGTCCGCAGAAGGCGGATGTAGGTTTCGTCCAGAACGAGATCGATCATGCGCAGGGCAAGTTTTTCCAACTGGGCGCGCGGCTCGGGACCTGCGGACAAGGGTCGGAGGATCTCTTCCGCAAGCCGACCGCATTCGGATTCCACGACGCTCAGAAACAGCTGCTCCTTGGTCGGGAAATACGAATACATTGTTGCCTTCGACACTTTCCCTTCGGCGGCAATGGCATCGACGGTGGCGCCTTCATAACCGCACCGGAAGAAGACCTCCCGCGCGCCGAACAAAACCTCGGCCATTTTTCTCTCGCGCATCTCGCTCTTCCTGTCCTGTGCAGCATTGCGGGATTTCAAACTTGACTGTACCGTCTAGTCGGTACAGTAAATTGATTTTTATGTGGCGGCAAGCCGCAAACCTGGGCGGATCGTTCGGAGTGAGTGCCGCCTGTCAGGCATACCCAACGCGGCTTTCAATTCGTCATGAGCTTCGGGCCGTGCTCCGTTCGCGGTGCTTTCTGGCGCGGGATTATTCCGCGAACAGGACGGACGTCATCATTCCGCCGAGCGTGCCGTCCCGTCGAAAGCACCCTCCGCCTCCCAGCGGCGTGCAATGGATCCAAGGGTGTCCAGCACACCGCGCAGCTCCGCGCCGCGTTCAGTCAGCCCGTATGTGACAGCGGGCGGGATGGTCATGGCCTGCTCGCGCCAGACCACGCCGGCATGTTCCAGCATTCTCAGCCTCTCAGTCAGGACCCGGGTGGAAATTCCAGGCACCAGCCGTTTGGTCGCGCCGAAACGCTGTGGACCCTGTTCGGACAGAACCCAAAGGATATAAATCGTCCAAGGTCCCGTGATGACACGCAGCAGCGCCTCCATCGGGCAGGAAGCTGGTTGGACGCTTTTCATTGTGGATAGCCCTCGCAGCCCACGAAAGTAAGTTACTTTTAAGTGCCTACTTTAACTGATGAAGCAAGGCACCTAATGATACTATATGGAAAACGGCAGCCTAACAACCCGCCGAAAACCGGGAGAGCGGCAGTGAGTGACAACGTGGCAAAATATGTCTACTGGATCGCGACCGGCCTTGTGGCATTGGTCTATCTGGGTGCGGCGGCCTTCTACATCTCATCCCACGACATGGTCGCGGGCATGTATCGCGAGGTGTTGGGCTATCCCACATACATCATCTGGCCACTCGCAATTTTGAAGATCGTCGGTGCCGTTGTGATCCTCTGGCGCCCTTCGGCGGTGCTGGCAGATTGGGCCTATGCGGCAATGTTCTGGCATCTGGTGCTCGCCTTCGGGGCCCATGTGGGCGCAGGCGATCCGGGTTGGTCGCCGGCTCTGGCGACCTGGGTACTCCTGATCGTCTCGTGGCTGACCGCCAATCGCGTGCGTGCGGTCAAGTCGGCCTATGCACCGGCAGTTCCGGCAGCGCCAATCTGATCTGCTGCGGAGTTGCCACGGGGGTGCCCATAGCCTCGGACTTGGGTTTAAAAGGACGACAACATGACTGAAAAGCAGCCGACATTGTTTGTTCCCCATGGGGGTGGCCCCTGTTTCTTCATGGACTGGAACCCGCCTGACGCCTGGGATCGGCACCGCAAATTCCTTGAGGACTTGCCTGCGAGCCTGCCGGCAAGGCCCAAGGCGCTCCTCGTGATCTCGGGCCATTGGGAAGAGCGGGTCTTTACCTTGCAGACCAACCCCGCCCCGCCTCTGCTGTTCGACTATCAGGGATTTCCGCAGCATACCTATCAGCTAACCTGGCCCGCGCCGGGCGAGCCCGCGCTGGCGACCCGCGTACGCGCACTTTTAGAAGACGCGGGATTCCAAACCGGGGCCGATGCTGCGCGTGGCTTCGATCACGGGGTATTCGTTCCACTAAAGGTGGCTTTTCCTGAGGCCGACATCCCCACCGTCCAATTGAGCCTGCGCGACGATCTCGACCCCGAGGCGCATCTTGCCGTCGGTCGCGCGTTGGCGCCCTTGCGCGACGAAGGGGTGCTGATCATCGGATCCGGCAATACCTATCATAACATGGGCAAGATGATGCGGGCGATGAGGGGCGGACCGGACGGCCCGGTGAACGGCGGAGACTTTGACCGATGGCTCACGAGTGCGGTGACCCATGAAGACCCCGCAGTGCGCCATGCCATGCTGGCCGAGTGGGATCAGGCGCCCGGCGCACGCGATGCCAATCCGCGCGAGGAACATCTGATCCCGTTGCACGTCGTGGCCGGGGCTGCGCTTGCGGATCGGGGGGAGAAGACCCTCGAGGATCACGTGTTGGGCGCGGTCGAAAGCGCGTTCAGATTTGGATAGGACCAACCATGAGCTTCGAACTTCCCCCGCGGCAGGGCCCGCGCCCCGACACCACCGATTGCGCCCCGCATGAGCAGGTGTCGCAGAACTCCTCGGCAGAGATCCACGCATTTTTCAAGGAGAAGGCCTTCGCCCTGCCCTTCGTCGAGCGCTGCCGGTCGGGCATCTCGGTGCCCGGCGCCGAAGCACTGGTCTTGCCGGTGGCGCATGCCTGCGGCCCGCGTGAAGCCTTCATGATCGGACGCGAATTTGCCCATGTGCATCCCTCCTATGACGGTTCGTCGCACATGATGCTGCCGCTGGCGGCGGTCGATGAACTCATCGCCAAGGGATGGGGCGAACCGCACCCGATGGCGTCGGCCGGACACATCCCGGCAAATGCCGTCATGGCCTTTGCGCCGCGCGATGGGTCAGAGGTCGACGTCATGATCAAAATCCTGACAACGAGCTGGGACTTCGCCCGCGGCAAGCTGGCCAACCCCGCGCAGGTTCACATCCACGGCTGACTCTCTCTCAAAGAACAGGAATACGCCCATGGCAAGCTTTCAGAACGGACCATTTATCGTCACAGGCGCCTCCGGCCAGCTTGGACGCCAGGTAATCGATCAACTGATCGAGGCGGGCGCCGGTCCGATCATCGCGGTCACGCGCAACGCCGACAAACTCGCCGAGTTCAGGGACAAGGGGGTGGATGTTCGCCAAGGCGATTTCAACGCGCCCGAAACACTGGGTCCGGCCATCGCGGGCGGCAAGCGGATCCTGATCATCTCCACCGACGATCTGGAGCCGGGCAAACGGCTCGCGGCTCATTCCAATGCGATCACCGCCGCACGCGAGGCGGGTATCGACCACATCGTCTATACCTCGCTTGCCAGCCCGGTACCCGAAAGCCCCATCACTTTCAGCAAGGATCATCAGAACACCGAGAAGCTGATCGAGCAAAGCGGCGCCAGCTACACGATCCTTCGCAACAACCTTTACACGGATCTGTTGCTTATGAGCGGACCGCAGGCGATCGACA
This sequence comes from Sagittula sp., assembly GCF_052825245.1. Classification (NCBI taxonomy): domain Bacteria; kingdom Pseudomonadati; phylum Pseudomonadota; class Alphaproteobacteria; order Rhodobacterales; family Roseobacteraceae; genus Sagittula; species Sagittula sp. Next base: position 524 of record NZ_JBRBWD010000017.1, on the reverse strand, counting down.
TGGGGCAGCTCTTTGCCGCGGCAGGGGACGGACGGGCGAGTTACGTCACGCGCGCCGACTGCGCCCGCGCCGCCGCTGCCGCGCTGATGAATGCGACCGACCGCGAGGTCCTGGACATCACCGGGCCCGAATCCACCGGCCAGGCCGATATCGCGGCGCTTTTGTCGGACATCGCCGGCAAGGACATCCCCTACGTTCCGATGCCGGCCGAAGACATGGTGCAGGCGATGATCGCAAATGGCCTGCCCGAGTTCATGGCGCGTGTTTTCGTCTCTTTCGACCAGGCAATCGCCGAAGGCTACCTTGATGTGGCCAGCGACGATCTCAAGACGCTCACCGGCAAGTCCGGACAGTCGGTTACCGATTTCCTGACCGAAAACCGGGCGGTGCTTCTTCGGGCGCCGCAGTAACTATAGAGGCGGACAAAATCATGAAACTCTACAACGCGAATTTCTCGCCCAATGCGCTGCGTGTGCGGGCGGTGGCACACGAACTGGGCGTGGACCTCGAAATCGTCCAGGTCG
>NZ_JBRBWD010000016.1:0-87099 GCF_052825245.1 Sagittula sp. | reverse complement strand
GGACCCTGACCACCGCAATCGCCCGCCCCGCTGCGCGAGATGAAAGCTCCGCGCGCCGGGCGATTGCTCAACCTGCGCCAACCGGCGTAAACACTAACCGGGCTCCGGTCGTGGCTGGATGAAAGTTCAGTGGCAGGTCAGGGCGACAAGCCGAAGCGGTCGAAGTTCAAGCGCTATCCTATCGGCTTCTTCCACATCGACATTGCCGAGGTGCAGACTGCTGAAGGAAAGCTCTGCCTGTTCGTCGGCATCGACCGCACAAGCAAGTTTGCCGTAACCCAGTTGGTCGAGAAGGCAGACAGGAAGACTGCATGGGAGTTAGTACAGCACATGCTCGAAGCGGTGCCCTATCAGGTCCACACCGTCCTCACTGATCGAGCCATCGGAACGCCATCGGTCCGAGTGACAATGGCGAGGGGCATCCAATTCGCAGAGCAGCCCCGAAACCGAAATACTGCCTACTCCAGGCCCATGCGCTTCGAAATGACTGCGAAGCCAACGGCATTGAGCATCGCCTCACGAAGCCCAACCATCCTTGGACCAACGGCCAAGTTGAACGGATGAACCGAACGATCAAGGAGGCCACCGTCAGGCTTTTCCAATACGATAGCCACGACCAGCTCTGCACCCACCTCCCGGACTTCATCGCTGCCTGCAATTTCGCTCGCCGGCTCAAGACGCTCAGCGGTCTCACACCTTACGAATACGTCTGCAAGGTCTAGACTTCAGAGCCGGACAGATTCATCCAAAACCAGATCCACCAAATGCCGGGACTGAACACCTAGGGACGAGGTCACACGGGCGCAAATGCCTGTTAGTTCGAAAGGATTCTGGACGGTGAGACGTCCGGAATGTCAGCAGATGCCAGTCTTGCCCGAGCAAGATGCCAAGTTGGACCGGATAGGTTCCAATCTTCGGCAAACATCATATTCAGGAAGACTTGGCTGGGGTGGTAGGATTCGAACCTACGGTACGCGGTACCAAAAACCGTTGCCTTACCACTTGGCTACACCCCAACCGTGGCGCGCTACTTACTGCGCCGGTTCGGGAGGATCAAGACCTTCTTCCCGAAAAAATCACTCCATTTTCCGAAGCGGTGCGGGCGGGCCCGCAATGTCCGTGTCGTAGAAGCGGAACTGCGCCCTGCCCGCACGCTTGGAGGCATAGAGCGCCGTGTCTGCGCGGTCCATGATGTCCGACGGCTGCAGCCCCTCGCCCTCGGAAATCGCGATCCCGATGCTGGCCGAGATTCGGCACTCTGCCGTGCCCCAGGGAATGGGCCGTTCGATCCGTTCGATCATGCGGCCGGCGATCTCCGCGATGCGCGGCATCCGCGTCAGGTTGGCGAAGACGATTACGAATTCGTCGCCGCCGACCCGCGCCACCGTGTCGTCCTTGCGCGATTCCTCCAGCATGATCCGCGCCGCGTGGCGCAGTATGTGATCCCCCGCAGCGTGACCGTGGGTGTCGTTCACCGCCTTGAAGAAATCGAGGTCGAGGTGCATCAGCGCGTAGGCCCGCCCCTGCCGCGCGATCCGGTCCAGCACGGTGTCCAGCGCGCGCCGGTTGCGCAGGCCGGTCAGCGTGTCGGTGAAGGCGCGCTCCTCCGCGGCGACCATCGCCCCCTGCAGCCGGGTGTTGAGGCTGCGCGAGGCGTCCATGGCGGCGGACTTCGCCTCCACCAGATACAGCATCTCGATGGCCAGGTCGGTCGGCGCGAAATCGGTGCTGGTCAGGGCGTAATCGCGCACCGCGTCGACCACCGCGATGCCGAACGACAGGTTGACCACCGCGCCGCCGTCGCCGGTGCCCACCACAAGCCCCTTCAGCGCGGTGCGCACACCGTCGCGCAGGCGGAGGTGCAGCTTGCGGCCCTGGGCCGCGCGCAGGCCCGCCATGTCGGTCACCGCGCGCGGTCGGTAGACCTCGAACACCTCGAGGAACCGGGCGTTCTCCAGCCGCCGCCGGCTGAGCTTGTGGAGCGTCGGACCGGCCTGCACGATGTGCCCCGTGGGCGACAGGACGGCGTGCATCGGGCAGAGCGCGTGCAGGACCTCTTCGGGCAGGGATGTCACGCCGCCCCTCCCTGCGTGCCGCCTGCGGCGAGGTCGAAGGAGCGGCCTGCGGAGAAGGCGGTTTCGACCAGCGTGATCTCCACCTCCTGCCCGCCTGCGCCCGGGCGTTCCGCATCCATGAGCACAAGCGCGCCGTAGTCGTCGGCCATGGCGCGCAGCACGCCCACCATGACGAAGCCGAAGCCGGGCAGCCCCTCTCCGACCGCGAGGCGGAAGGTGTTCTGCCCCACGTCGCGCAGTTCGAGATCCGGCAGAACGAGGTCGGCCACCGCCAGCCGCGCCCGGTCCGGCAGGTCGTCGAGGGAATGCAGGAACTCGATGTAGTCGACCCCGCCGAAACGCAGCAGGCGGCGCAGCCCCTCGCTGTTGGGATGGGAGACGAGGTAGGTGCCCACGTCCTCAAGGAAGAGGTCGCTGCTCTTGCCCAGCCGGGTTTCCGTGGCGGCGATGATCGCGTCGAAGGTTTCCGGCGGATAGTTCAGCATCGCCTCGAAATCGCCGGCCTCGAACTGGGCATGGGCGGTGATCGCCTCCCACGCGGACTGCCCGTAGGTGTCCTGCACAAAGACCTGGAATGTTCTCAGGATGAGACCATGCATGACCGCTGCTCCGTTTTCGGCGGCACCATGCGGGAAGGACGCTTAACACGCGCATAACATCTGCAATTGTGCCGAGTTTCGGAGCGGAGGCGGCCCGCGGAAACCCCTGATCCGTGCACCCTGGCAGAGGCGGAAACAGGTATTTCAGCCAAGGTGAAGGAGCGGGTCGCGCGCCCCGGTCAGACCGGGGGCGCCGTGGTGTCGGGGCCGCCCTCCCGGGCCGGCCCGGGGCAGCGGGGATGGCGTCAGAAATCGGTCGGCGCGCCGCCCTCTTCCTTGCGTTTCGCGACGAAGGCGGCCAGCTCCTCGGCCACGGCGTCTTCCATCGGGGGGGCCTCGAACTCGTCGATGATGCGCTTGAAGACCGCGTGGGCGCGTTCCGCCGTCCACACGGCGCCCGCGGCCTCCCAGGCCTCGTAGTTTTTCCAGTCCGACAGGAACGGCTGGTAGAAGGCGGTCTCGTAGCGGTCCTGCGTGTGCTGCACCCCGAAGAAGTGCCCGTTCGGGCCGACCTCGCGGATGGTCTCCAGCGCGAGCGACTCGTCGGAGCAGTCCCAGACCTCCGGCTCCATGTAGCGCTGGATCTGGCCCAGCACCTCGCAGTCCATGACGAACTTCTCGGGCGAGGCGATCAGCCCGCCCTCCAGCCAGCCCGCCGCGTGGTAGACCATGTGCGTTCCGGACTGGACCGCCGCCCAGAGCGAATGCTCCGTCTCCCACATCGCCTGCCCGTCGGGCACGTTGGCGGCGCAGACGCCGGAGGAGCGCAACGGCAGCCCGTAGTAGCGCGCCATCTGGCCGGTCATCTGGGTGGCGCGCATGTACTCCGGCGTGCCGAATGCGGGGGCGCCGGTCTTCATGTCGACGTTGGAGGTGAAGGTGCCGATCACGCAGGGCACGCCGGGCCGGATGACCTGCGCCAGCACCACCGCCGCCAGCCCCTCTGCCAGCGACTGCGCGACGGCGCCCGCCATCGTCACCGGCGCCATGGCGCCTGCCAGCGTGAAGGGCGTGACGATCAGCCCCTGCCCGCGCCGCGCCATGCGCATCCAGCCGTCCATCATCGGGTAGTCGTGCTTCAGCGGCGAGGTGGAGTTGATGTTGGTGTACATCCGCGGGCTGGCGTCGAATGCCTCATGGCTCAGCCCGCCCGCGATGCGCACCATCTCCATCACGTCCTCCACCCGCTCCGCCCCCAGCGAATAGGCGTGCACCACCTTGTCGCAGAGCGTCAGCTTGTCGTGCAGCACGTCGAGGTGGCGCACCGAGGGGTGGATGTCGCAGGGCTCCACCGGGTAGCCGCCGGCGAAGTGGATGCAGTTGAAGTACTGCGTGAGCTTCAGCAGGTTGCGGCACTGTTCGCGCGTGCCCGAGACCTTCCGCCCGAGTTCCAGATCCCAGTAGTTGGGCGGCGACGAGACGTTGCCGAAGAGGATCGCGTCGCCGCCGATGGGCAGGGCGCGCGCCGGGTTGCGCGGGGTCATGGTGAAGGTGGCGGGCGCCTTGCCGACCATCTCCATCACCATGTCGCGGCCCATGCGGACGTTCTCTCCGTCGACCGTGCAGCCCGCGTCGCCGAGGATCTTCACCGCGTCGGGATGCAGGAACTCGATCCCGATCTCTTCGAGGATGCGCATGGTGGCGTTGTGCAGGCGGATCACCGATTCCGGGCTGAGCGGTTCGGTCGGGCGGTCGGCATTGCGCGGGATCCGCCACGGGCCCTGGGCCACGGCCGCGGCCCCACGGCGGGAATTCCCGGCCCGGCCTCCGTGGCGGCGGCGTTTCGGCGCGGAGTCTTCCGGCATGATGGCTCTCTCCCTGGGATCCGGTGGGCAGCGACACCCCCATCACACAGCGAACCCGCGCCCTCTGCCTGCCGAAAGACGACTCATGTGGTCGTTTTTGCCGGGCGGCCTGCCGTGATCACCTGCGGCCGGGGCGCCTGTCGAGCCAGCCCGGCAGGTGGCCGATGTCCGGCAGCACCGCCTCGGCGTGGGGGCCAAGCACCTCCGGCCCGGCCATGCCGGTCAGCACGCCGACACAGACCATGCCCGCGGCGCGCCCGGCCAGAAGGTCGTGCGTGCTGTCGCCGACCATCGCCACGCGTTCAGGCGCGACGCCCACACGCTCGGCGAAGGCCAGCAGCGGATCGGGCGAGGGCTTGGCCCCCCAGCCGCTGTCGGCACCCGCGACGAAATCGAACTGCCCGAGGATGCCGACCTCTGCCAGATGCGCGCGCGCCACCGATTCCGTGTCGTTGGTCATCACGCCCAGCATCATGCCCCGCGCCGCAAGCTCTGCCAGAAGCGGCACCAGCGGCACCGCCTCCACCAGCGGCGCGCGGCCCGCTTCCTCGACGATGATCCGTTCCAGCTCTGCCGCGTCCTGCGGCAGGACCCAGGCCAGGAGCGTCGCGATCTCGCGGTTGGTGCCTGCGATGGCGGGACTGTCGGGCAGGAAGCGCCCAGCCTCGAGGTCGAACCGCAGCACGTCGGCGGCCCGCGCCGCGCGCGCCGCGTCACCGTCGGACAGCCGCGCGATCAGCCGCGCCGCAAAGACGTCCCACGTCGCAGAGAAATCGAAAAGCGTTCCGTCCTTGTCGAACAGGACGGCGTCGACGCTCAGGTCCAATGCCACTCTCCTCCGCCCGGAAGGGCCGCGCGGGCCTGCGCGACCACCGTGTAGGGCAATCCCGCCGATTCGCAGAACGCCATGACCCAGGCGTCGTCCATCATCACGAAGTCGAGCACCGCGGCCTGAAAGACCGGGTCGCCCAGGCCATTGCGGAAGTCCACCTCAGACGCACCCGAAGCGCCCAGAAACACCGGCAATAGTTCATCGTTGCCTGCCAGCCATGCCATTGCCTGCAAACTGACCGTCTCGGCACTTTCCTGCGTAAAGCTCAATTCCCACGCCACCTTGAAAGGGTTTCTTAACCAAATTTCACCAAATCTGAAGGGGCCGAGAAGTTCAAGCATGCGCCATCACTCACGGTGCGAGACACGAGGTAGCTGGACACAGATGACAGGCCGGATCCTGGTGGTCGATGCGGTGCCGACCAACCGCATCATACTGCGCGTCAAACTGTCTGCGGCCTATTACGAGGTCGTGCAGGCCGCCTCCGGCGAGGCGGCCCTTGCGATGCTGCGCAAGGCCGATCCGGACGTCGTCATCGCGGCCTCCGACCTGCCCGACATGTCTGGGCGCACGCTTTGTGCCGCGATCCGGCACAGGTGTGCCTCCCGCCCCGGTCCCGCCGTCCCGGTCATCATCGTGCACCCCGCGGGCCAGGCGGACGAACGGCTGGCCTCGCTCGCCGCGGGGGCCGACGACGTGCTGTCGCGGCCGATCGACGACATCGTGATGCTGGCGCGGCTGCGCTCTCTCCTGCGCGCCCGCGACGCGGAGGCGGAGTTGCAGTTGCGCGACGACACCCGCCGCGCGCTGGGTCTGGCCGAACAGGCCGCCGACTTCACCACGCCCGGGCAGGTGCGGATCATCGCCGACCGGCCCGGCGATTCCGTGCGCGCCCGGATCGAGGCGCTGCGCCGCCGCTCCGACGACCACATCGAACTGGTCGATCCCGACAACGCCATGCGCGAGAACCCGCGCCACCCCGACGTGGTCGTCCTGCTGGAGACGGAGCATTCCGCAGGCGATGTGCTGTCGCTCCTGCCGCAACTGCGGTCCAACCGCAGCACGCGCCGGTCCGCGCTGGTCTACGTGGCCCTCCCCGATCAGCGGAGGGAGGCGGCCTCCTCCCTCGACATGGGCGCCAGCGACCTGATGTCCGACGGGCTGGAAGTGGACGAACTGGCGATCCGGCTGAAAAAGCAGATCGCCCGCAAACGTCTGGGCGACAGGCTCCGGGCGAACATGCGCGACGGGCTGCGCGCCGCCGTCACCGACCCGCTGACCGGGCTCTACAACCGGCGCTACGCCCTGCCCCACGTCTCGCGGCTGGCCGACCGGGCTGAACGGTCGCGCAGGCCCTACGCGCTGCTCCTGGCGGATCTCGACTACTTCAAGCAGGTGAACGACGACTACGGCCATGCGGCGGGCGACGCGGTGCTGGTGACGCTCGCGCAGCGGCTGACCGACAACCTGCGCGCCGCCGACCTGATCGCCCGCTGGGGTGGGGAGGAATTCCTCGTCGCGATGCCCGACACCGACCGCACGGCGGCCCGCCTGACCGCCGGACGGCTGTGCAGCCTGATGGCGAAGAACCCGATCCGCCTGCCCGATGGCCGCCGGATCACCGTCACGCTGTCCATCGGCGTGGCCATAGGTGTCTCGCGCAGCGCAGAGACACCGGCAGACCTGATCTCCAGCGCCGATGCCGCGCTTTACGCCGCGAAGAACGGCGGCCGAAACACGGTGGTCATGGCCGACACGGTCCTCGCGCTGCCGTTGCCGAAGGTCGTCCCGGCCCTGCCGCCCGCGCCGAAGCCGAACCCGCGGCTCGCGCCCCCCGAACCGCTGCGCGGCCAGGACACCGGCACAGACGGGGCGACGATCCCGCCATGGGGCCTGCCGCACCTCTGAGCGAAGGCGGACCGCCCGCAGCGGCAAAACCCTTTCAGACAATGCCGGAAAGAAAAACGCGCCGGAAACCCCGGCGCGCGCATCCCGTTCCTAGTCCTGAGGCGGGCCGTCATTGCGGCGGTGCCCTTCGAAATGCCGCGCGCGCCGTTCCTGGAACCGCGCCAGCGTCTCTTCGAGGCGGTCGGCATAGGCGCCGCGTTCCTCCGGGCTCATCTCCGCGACATAGGCGCTCAGCACCTCCTGCCCGCGCTTGCGGAAACCGGCGCTGCGTTCCGCCTGCGCGGTCATCAGCGCCTCCAGCGCCGCGGGGTCGTATGGCTCGGCGCGCAGCACATCCAGCGCCTGCCGGTAATCGGCGAACACGTCGCGGCGCACGCTCCGCGCCTCCTTGCGGTCGTTCACGAAGGCGTCGCGCAGCGCCTGCCGCACCTCGTCGCGCTGATCCTCGTCCAGCGCCCGGGTGTAGGGCAGCGCCGGGTCCCCGCCATCGGGCCGTCCCGGCGGTGGCGGGGGGCCGTTCCACAGGAAGGCCACCACCACACCGGCGACCACGAGGTTGGCCGCCAGTGACAGGAAAAGCATGATCCGCAGCACGCGGTTGCCTTGCGATCCGGCCATGCCGCTCATCCCTCCAACATCGCCAGTTCGAACCCCGAAAGCGGGTCGACACCCACTTCCCCGAGGTTCGTGCTGTCCCCCCAGTACGCGTCCAGCGTCGCGGGCGGGTTCACCCCGATCCAGATGCCCGCCGCGCAGGCCGCAGCCAGCCCGGTCATCCCGGCCCAGCCGCCCAGCGCGCTGCGGACCTGCATCCAGAACCCCGGCGACGGCGCGCGCGCCGCGGGAACCGGCATTTCGGCCAGCGCATCGGCGGTCAGCCGCGCCATGAAATCACCGTCGGGCACCGGCGCTTCGGCCCGTGCCGCCTCGAAGAAGACCGAGAGGTCGTCCGCGGCCCCCGGCATCGTGTCGTCCCTTGGATCAGTCATCGCCGTCGTACCCCAGTTCTGTCCTGCGCCCGGCCAGAAGCGCCTCCAAAGTCCGTTTTCCCCGTGCCGTCAGACTTTCCACGGCGCGTGTCCCGATGTCCATGATCTGCGCGATCTCGGGATTTCCCAGCCCCTCGATATGCCGCAGGATCACCGCCTGGCGCTGCCGCTCGGGAAGCTCGTCGAGCGCGGCCTGCAGGGCCTCGGCCCGGGCCGCCTGCTGCATGTGCTGGACGGCCGAGGGCCGGTCGTCCTCGGGCTCCGGTATGTCGTCGAGCGCCGGACCCGCGCGGCTCTTCCGCCGCATCCGGTCGATGCAGAGGTTCGCCGTCACCCGGTAAAGCCAGGTCGAAACCTTGGCTTCTCCCGACCGCCAGTCGGCCGCGGCGCGCCACAGGCGCAGAAGCGCCTCCTGCGTCACGTCCTCGGCCTCTGCCCGGTCGCCGCCCAGCATCCGGTAGGCATGGGCCAGCACACGGGGCGCCAGACGCGCCGTCAGCGCGCGCGCCGCAGCGGCGTCGCCCGCGGCATAGGCCGCGAGAAGCTCCTCCTCGGCACAGTCGCTCATGGCGTCATATGGCATCCCGGTTCCGTACCCATCTGCGCTAACCCCAACCGTGTCACCACGCAATGCCCCCGGGCCAAAAGGCCGGCCCGGGGGGCGCACTCATCAACTCAGCGGTCGTGACGCCAGGGGAAACGGCCCTGGCCGGGTTCTCCGCGTTCGCCACGTTCGCCGCGCGGGCCATGGCCGCGGTCGGCATGCCGCTCGCGCATCTTCGTCTTCGCCGCCGCGATCTCTTCCTGGCTCAGCGCGCCGTCACCGTCGGTGTCCAGCCGCTCCAGCATCCGGTCGAACATGTCCGCCGGGGCCTGGCGCTGCGCCTCCTCGAGGCTCAGCATGCCGTCGCCGTCATAGTCCAGCCGGTCGATCATCGCCTGGCTGCGCTCGGTCATCCGCTCCACGCGGCGCGCCTCGCGCTGGGCCTCGGCCCGGGCGACCATCTCGTCGGCACTCAGCATGCCGTCGCCATTGGTGTCGGCGTCGGCAAAGCGCTTCTCGGCGGCGGCCTTCATCTCGTCCTCGGTGATCTTGCCGTCGCCATCGGCATCCGCCGCTGCGAACATCTCTTCCGGGAAGAAGCCGTGCGGACCCATACCGCCGTGCGCCCCATCCGGGCCGCGCCCGAAGTCACGGGCCTGCGCCGCACCGGCGGTGGTCAGCACCGCCACAAGCGCCGCGGTCATCCAGAGGGTCGAAGTCGTCCTGGTCATTGTCGTAGTCTCCATGGTTTCTGTCGAACCTGTCCCGAGCGCCGTTCACCGGCGTCTCTGCAGGGTTCCACGGACGCGGCCGCGCTTTCCGTCGGCCCGCCGCACGAAAAACGCGCAGAACCCCATCACTCCGGCGTGAGCGCAAACGGTCCGAATGTGACACGCCGCCGCAAGGACGTTTCGCCCCCTTTCATAAGCCGTACCTTGCGCGCATCTTTCGCGCTCGAGGAGGGACGGGTTTTCATGCGGCACTCAGGCAACATCACAGCAGACACGCCGATCTGGCCGACGCTCTGGCGGGGCTGGCGCAGGCGCTGTCCGAAATGCGGCTCCGGACCGCTCCTGTCCGGCTACCTCAAGGTGCGCGACACCTGCCCGGTCTGCCGGCAGGAACTGTACCACCACCGGGCCGACGACGGGCCGGCCTACCTGACGATCCTCATCGTCGGGCACATCATGGCACCGCTGCTCCTGATCGTGTTCGAGGCATGGCGCCCCGATCCGCTCGTGCTCTTCACGATCTTTGCAGTTGGCTGCGTTGCGCTTTCCCTCTACCTTCTGCCCCGATTGAAAGGGGCGATCGTGGCCTTCCAGTGGGCCCGGGGGATGCACGGTTTCGCGCGCCCCGGCTGACCGCCCGGAGGAGACGCCATGACGACAACCGCCCCGCCCGCCGACCAGATCCCCGACAAGACCGCCCTGCGCGACGCGGCCACCGTGATCGTGCTGCGCGACCGCCGGACCCGGCCCCGGGTGCTGATGGGCCAGCGCGGCGCGAAGGCCGCCTTCATGCCCAACAAGTTCGTCTTCCCCGGCGGGGCCGTGGACAGGGGCGACGCGATGATCAACCTCGCCCGCCCGCTCTCCTCGCTCTGCGCCGCGCGGCTGGAAGAGGACTCCGCCCCCGGCATGTCCCGTGCGCTGGCCGCTGCCGCGGTGCGCGAGCTCTGGGAAGAAACCGGCCAGATCCTCGGCACGCCCGCGCCCTGGCCCGGCGCCGTGCCTCCCGACTGGCTCAGCTTCGCGGGCACCGGGCACCGGCCCTCTGCCGAGGGGCTGCAGTTCGTGTTCCGCGCGATCACCCCGCCGGGACGCCCGCGCCGCTTCGACGCGCGCTTCTTCCTGCTGGACGCAGAGGCGCTGATGTCCGACCCCGACGACTTCTCCAACGCCACGGACGAGCTGTCGCACCTGCAGTGGATCGCCGTGGACGAGATCCGCGATTACGACATGCCCTTCATCACCGAGGTCGTGCTGGCCGAGATCGCGGCGCGCGCCACCGACGACACCCCGCCGGATTCCGTGCCGTTCTTTCGCAACGACGACGAGGAAAGCCTGTTCCTCCGGCTGCGCGGAGCGCCCATGCGCGACTGATCCAACCCGAGCGCCCATGCGCGACTGATGGAAGCGGAGCGCCCATGCGCGACTGATCCAACCCGAGCGCCCATGCGCGGCTGATCCGGACGGCGCGGGGCGCCTGCTGCCCCCGCCTCAGACCAGCCCCATCCACACGGCGAACCACGCCGCGCCCAGCGCGACCAGCGCAAGGTTCAGCACCATCGCCGCCGTCCAGCGCACCCGCCGCCTCATCCGGCGGTCCCGCAGCACCGGGCCGTTGAGGAACCGCGTGACGCGCCGCTCGGCCTCGGCCATGGCGCGCGTGTCGATCTGGCGGGCGATCTTCGGATGTCCCGCGCCCTTCCGCGCCGCCACCAAAGCCATAAGATCGCGGCGCACATCCTCAGGCAGGGCACCGCGGGCACGCTTCACCCGCAAGGCCAGCGGTCCGCGCTTAAGCCCCATCCTGCGCGCCAGAAGCCGCTCGACCCGCGCCACGCGGCGCGCCATGTCCCGTTCCACCTGCATGCACGGACACTACCCGCCGCCGCATTTCCGCCTCAATTGCAGACCCGTGACCACAGCGTTCCCGGTCCGTCGACAATTGCTCTGGCCCTCGTCCCGGCCGCGTCCTATCTAGGCGGCATGTTGAACACGCTGACATACGGGACGCCGCAGGGCACGCCGCTGGTGATCGTGCACGGGCTGTTCGGATCGGGCCGCAACTGGGGCGTGATCGCCCGGCGGCTGGCCGAGGAACACTTCGTCCTCACCCCCGACATGCGCAACCACGGCGACAGCCCGCAATCGGACAGCCACGGCTACCCCGACCTCGCCGCCGACCTGGCCGAACTGATCGACGCCCACGGCGGCCGCGCGCATGTGGTGGGCCATTCCATGGGCGGGAAGGCGGCGATGACGCTGGCGCTGATGCACCCGGAAAAGGTCGCCTCGCTCCTCGTGGCCGACATCGCGCCGGTCGCCTACGGCCACAGCCAGCAGCAGTTCATCGACGCCATGCGCGAGGTCGACCTCGCACAGGTGGAGCGCCGCTCGGACGCCGTGGCGCAGCTGGCGGAACACGTCGAGGACAAGGCGCTGCAAAGCTTCTTCACCCAATCGCTCGACGTGAAGGCGAAGAAATGGAAGTACAACCTCGACGCGCTCGAGGCGGAGATGGCGAAGATCCTCGGCTTCCCGGAGATCGACGGGGAATACACCGGCCCGACGCTGTTCCTGTCCGGCGGACAGTCGGATTACGTGCTGCCCGAGCACCGCGACACCATCCGCCGCCTGTTCCCAAAGGCGCGCTTTGCCAAGATGCCGCAAGCGGGCCACTGGCTGCACGCCGACGACCCGCGCGGGTTCGAGGCCTCCGTCCGGGCCTTCCTCTCCGCCGTGTCCTGACGCGGGCGCGGAGAATCTCCGCGCCACGGGACCGTCGTTCCGGCGGCACCGGAAGGCATCGACCCCCTGTCCCGGTGGCGGCACGGTTTCCCGGCGGCCCACCGAAGCATCGGCGACGCCCGCAACCCCCTGTCCGCAGAACGCTATATTCGGGAAATCCGAATATGCGGGATGACGTTCGCAAATGAGCGCGCGGCCCTCTGGACAGGGCGCACAGGTGCGACAACCTGTACGCCATGCGCAGGTCCCTAGCCGTCCAGTATCTTCAGATCGCCTTCGAGCCAGGGCAGCTTTGCCCAGGCCGGACCGATGACCATGTCGCTGACCAGCATCCGCATGGTGCGCGCCACGTCGCGCGGCACCTCGTCGGTCCAGTCCGACCCGGCATAAAGCGAGATCGTCCGCGCAAAGGGGCTGAACGGCAGCGGATGCACCTCCATCCGGTCGTGCATCCGCCCCGCCCGCATGTACTGGAGCGAGGTCGTCAGGGCCCAGCCCACGCCGCGCGCCACCAGCGTCATCAGCGACAGGTGGGCGCCGATCTCGAAGCGTTCGGGAAAGGTCAGCTTCTGCCGGGCCAGATGCGCCTCGATCTGCCGTCCGACCACCTGCGCCCGGTCGTAGCGCAGAAGCGGCGCGCCGTCCATCAGCGCCTCGATGCTGCCCGCCGCCTGCACGGCACCGCGCGCGCAGACAAAGATATAGGGATCGCGCACCAGCGGGTATTCGACCACGCCGGGCATGACCTCGCCGCTCGACGCGGCGATGGCAAGGTGCAGGCGGCGGGCGCGGATCTCCTCCGAGATCTCGTGGCTCGGCGCGGTGATCAGCTTGAACCGGCAGCGCGTCATGCTCTCCGCCAGCATCGTCACCAGCCGCGGCGTCAGGTCGTTGTCGAAATCGTCGATCACCCCGAGGTTCAGCACCGCCAGATGCGCGAGATCCATCACCGTCAGCTCGCTCTGCGCCAGCCGCAACTCTCGCAAGACCGCCTTCGCCCGGCTGAGGAAGGCCCGGCCCGCGGGCGTCAGCATCATCGGCCGGCGGCCATGGTCGACAAGCTCCACGCCCAGCGCCGTCTCGAGGTTGCGCATCTGCTGGCTGACCGCGGGCTGGCTCAGCCCGGTCAGTTCCGCGGTGCGCGCGACCGATCCGCTCTCGGCCAGCGCCTCGAACACCTCGAGCCCGCGCAGGGTCACACCCTTGGTCAGCATCGGCGCCTCCTGAGCATCCGCATATTCGAAAAACACGAATATGCACCTTCATCAACAATTCTGTCATCCCGCCCGTCAAGGACCCTTCGATGCCCCGAATGATCAAATCCGCCCCCGGCCTGCCCCCTGCCGCAACGCGCGACACCCGCGACACCGTCGGGATCATGCTCGCCCGGCTGCGCACCGGCGGTGACGACGCGGCGCGCGACTACGCCCGGCGCCTCGACGGCTGGACCGGCCCGATCGTCAACCCGCGCGCCGCCATCGAGGCCGCCGCCGCACGGGTGCCGCCCGAGCTGAAGGAGGCGCTGGCCTACGCCCATGCCAACATCACCGCCTTCGCACAGGCGCAGCGCGCATCGCTCCACGACTTCGAGACCGAGCTGCGCCCCGGCCTGATCGCCGGGCAACGCTCGATCCCCGTCTCGGCGGCGGGCTGCTACGTGCCGGGCGGGCGGTATGCGCATATCGCCTCCGCCCTGATGACCATCGCCACCGCGAAGGCCGCGGGCGTGCCGCATGTGACCGCCGTGGCCCCGCCACGCGACGCCCACGGCATCGACGCCGCCACGCTCTACGCCATGAACCTCGCCGGGGCCGACACGATCCTGACGCTGGGCGGGGTGCAGGGCATCGCCGCCATGGCCTTCGGCCTCTTCGGCACGCCCGCCGCCGCGATCCTCGCCGGGCCGGGCAACGCCTACGTGGCGGAGGCCAAGCGCCAGCTCTTCGGTCCGACCGGCATCGACACCCTCGCAGGCCCCACCGACCTGATGATCCTCGCCGACGCCACGGCCGACCCGGGCCTCGTGGCGCTCGACCTCGCCGGTCAGGCGGAACACGGGCCGACCTCGCCCTGCTGGCTGATCACCGATCATGAACCGCTGGCCCGGCGCGTGCGCGACCTGATGCCGGACACCTGCGCCCGCCTCGGCGGCACCAACGCCGACACGGCCCGCGCCGCCTGGGACGCCATGGGCGAGATCATCCTCTGCGACAGCCGCGAGGAGATGGCCGAGGAAGCCGACCGCACCGCCCCCGAACACCTGCACCTGCACACCACCGCACTCGACTGGTGGCAGGGGCGGCTCACCGCCTACGGCTCGCTCTTCCTCGGGGCCGAAACGACGGTGGCCTTCGGCGACAAGGCCTCCGGCCCGAACCACGTGCTGCCCACCTCCGGCGCGGCGCGCTACACCGGCGGGCTCTCTGTCCACAAGTTCCTCAAGACGGTGACATGGCAGCGCGCCACCGAGACGGCGCTGCCCGCCCTCGCCCGTGCCACCAGCGTGATCTCCCGCGCCGAAGGCATGACCGGCCACGCGCTCTCGGCCGAGGCGCGCCTGACCGCCGTTCCCCCGACCACCGCCCTCCGGGCCTGACGAAAGACCGCACCATGAACCTCACCCGTTTCCCGCGCCTCCGCCTCGCCCATCTGCCCACGCCGCTGGAACCCATGCCAAGGCTCTCGGCGCTGCTGGGCGGGCCGGAACTCTGGATCAAGCGTGACGACTGCACCGGCCTCTCCACCGGCGGCAACAAGACCCGCAAGCTGGAATTCCTGATGGCGGAGGCGGTGCAGGAAGGCGCCGAGATGGTGATGACCCAGGGCGCGACGCAGTCGAACCACGCCCGCCAGACGGCGGCTGCTGCGGCCCGGCTGGGCCTCGGCTGCCACCTCCTGCTGGAGGACCGCACCGGCTACACCCACGAGAACTACCGCCACAACGGCAACGTCCTCCTCGACGTGCTGCACGGCGCCAGCATCGAACACCACCCGGCGGGCGGCGACATGAACGCCGAGATGGAGAAGGTGGCCGAAAACCGCCGCGCCGGCGGCGCAAAGGTCTACACCATCCCCGGCGGCGGCTCGAACCCCACCGGCGCGCTGGGCTACGTGAACTGCGCGCTCGAACTCCTCGCGCAGGTGACGGAGGCGCACCTTGCCGTCGACCACATCGTGCACGCCACGGGCTCTGCCGGGACGCAGGCCGGGCTGGTCACCGGGCTGAAGGCGCTGAACGCGGGCATCCCGGTGCTGGGCATCGGCGTGCGCGCCCCGCAGGACACGCAGGAAAGCAACGTCTACAAGCTCGCCTGCGCCACCGCAGAGAAGCTGGGCTGCGCAGGCGTGGTCGGCCGCGAGGACGTGGTGGCGAACTGCGACTACATCGGCGACGGCTACGGACTGCCCGCCGAAAGCACGCTGGAGGCCATCGACATCTTCGCGAAGACCGAAGGGATCCTGCTCGACCCGGTCTATTCCGCCAAGGGCGCGGCGGGCCTGATCGACCTGATCCGCAAGGGCCACTTCAAGGCAGGCGAACGCGTGGTCTTCCTGCACACCGGCGGCGCCATCGGCCTGACCGGCTACACCCATTGCTTCGAGAAGGCAGCGCGCGCATGACCCACCCGGCGGCCCCGATGATTTTTCTCGAAAAATCATCCAGCACCAAGACTTTTCGTCGAAAAGTCTTCCCCCGCCCGGCATGACGACGGTCGGCATCCTCGGCGGCATGGGGCCGCAGGCGACGATCCTTCTGATGCAGAAGGTGCTCGACGCGGTCCCGGCCCGGGACGACGCCGATCATGTGCCGCTGATCGTCCACCAGAACCCCGCCGTCCCCTCGCGCATCGCCGCGCTGATCGAAGGCACCGGCCCCTCGCCCCTGCCCGCACTGCAGGCCATGGCGCGCGACCTGCAGGCCGCCGGGGCGGACGCCCTGGCCATGCCCTGCAACACCGCCCATGCCTATGCCGACGGCATCCGCGCCGCCTGCACCCTGCCCTTCCTCGACATGCTCTCGGAGACCGCGAAGGCGCTGGAGGGCAAGGGCCGGATCGGCATCCTCGCCTCCCCCGCGACCCGGCTGACCGGGATCTTCGACAGCTACCTGCGCCAGCCCTACGTGGCGCCCGAGGACGACGGCCCGGTGCTGGAGATGATCCGCGCGGTCAAGGGCGGCGCCCCGGCCACGGACATCGCCCCGGCGCTGACAAGGGCCGCACGGCAGCTTCTGCCGCGCGCCGACCACATCCTGATCGCCTGCACGGAACTCTCCCTGGCGGCACGGCTGCTGCCGGACGACGTGGCCTGGACGGACAGCCTCGACTGCCTCGTGACGCGGATCGTGGAGGTCGCCCGCCCCCGTCCGGAGCAGGTTTCGCCGCGCTGACGCGCGCCGACCCGCGCGCGCCCGCAGCGCGCGCGGAAGGTGTCAAATGTCCGGATATATCGGGGTTTCGGACAGCCTGCGGCACGGCGCGGGCTATCACGCCCGGTCTCGCCACCGCACCCCGGCCATCACGCCGAGGCGAAGCGCGGCCAGCCTCCGACGCGAAGGCCCGCGCGCACAGGCACCGTCCAACGCCACCGCCCGGCCAAAAGCCGGGCCGGGACCAGCTTCAGAGGCCGGTGCAGGTCTGCTCTGCCCGTTCCGCGAAGACCTTGTAGCGCTTCCAGAATTCTTCGTGATGCGGGTTGTCCGACTGGCGGATTTCCTGCGCGCGGTGCGGGTCGGAAAAGAAGCTGGCAGCCATGCTCTGGTCGCCGCCCCTGAGATCGCGGTCGGCCACCGCCTGCACGCAGCCGCACAGCTGCACGTTGGCGGCCTTGCGTCCAGAGGACATGCACGCCCGCGCCACCTGCCCCGCGGCGAAGGCCGGGGCCACCGTGGTGTTGTAGCCCTTGTTCCGGTTGTCGCTCCGGCCGCCGCCACATGCGGCCAGCGTCAGGCACAGCATCGTGCCCAGCAAGATCCTTGTCATTCCACCTGTCCTAACGGCCGGGTGTGGCTGTGCCATCTCTCCCGGGACTGCTCTGACGCCTATCATGCGTCAGATGCGCCGCGGTTTCAAGAATCCGCGATCTCCTGCAGGTGGTGAAATGCACCGTCGAGGTACGGTTCGTAGCGCCGCCACGACCGGGAACTGCCGGTATAGACCCGCCGTCGCACCTGCGCGGTGGAGGCGGTCTGCACCGCCCGCCGGTTCAGGTCGGGGCGCAGGCAGGCGGCGTCCCACGCCAGCCCGAGGTCCGCGATCAGCGCGCGCGTCTCCGCCTCCGGCGCCTTGACCAGCGCCTCGTAGTCCAGCCGCCGGATGCGCCCGGGCCAGCGCGCGCCCCAGAAGGCCATCAGGTCGCGGTAGAGCCCGTGGTAGGCCGCCACGTCGTCCGGATCGTTGGCATAGCCCAGGCCCTCCGATACGAAGTAATGCGCGAGGTTGGACCAGCACACGGCCTCCGGCCGGCGGGTGACATGGACGATCCGCGCCTCCGGCAGGGCGGCGGCGATCAGGCCGATGTAGCGGAAGTTGTGGGGCATCTTGTCGGTGACGAAGCGCCGCCCCTCCGCCCGCAGGGCCACGCTCTGCAGGTAACTCTCGCGGAAGGCCGCCAGCGCCGCCGCGTCCGGCGCCGCCGCGCCCGACAGGAAGGGCTGCGCCAGCGCGTTTACCACGCCCAACTCGCCCGCGCCCGTCACCTCCGGATGGGCAGAGACGATCTGTTCCGCAAGCGTCGTCCCCGACCGGGGCATCCCGAGGATGAAGACCGGCACCACCGCGCCCGCCTCCGCCTCCAGCGGGTCGAGGCCGCCGAAGACCTCGCGCAGCCGTGCGAACAGCGCCCGGTCCTGCGCGATCCCGTAGCCCTGCCGGGCCTTGCGCAGGGCGTTGGCCTCCGACAGGCAGCGCCAGGCCTGCGCCTCCTTGCCCAGCCGGTCATAGGCGGTGAAGAGCGCCGCGCAGATCCGCATCCGTTCGGGCGGCGGGGTCAGCGGGTCGTCGGCAATCGCCCGCATCTGCCTGATCTGCGCATCCTCCGCCGTCCAGGTCTTGGCCGCCGCGAGGTTCCTGTGCGCCTCAGCGAACCGCGGCGCCGCCCGGACCGCCTTGCGGAAGGCGGTGCGCGCCGCCTTCGCCTGCCCCTGCGCCTGCAACGCCACCCCGAGGTTGTTCATCGCCGCCGCGTTGTCCGGTTCCTGCCGCAGCACCTGCTCGCAGAGCGCCTGCACCTCCGCCATCTCGCCGCGGTAAAGCAGCACCGCCGCCAGTTCCACCATGGCCCGCGCCGCCTCGGGCGCAAGCGCCAGCGCGCCCCGCGCCCGCACCTCCGCCTCGTCGATACGCTCGACCGCGCGCAGCGCGACGGAGTGGTTGGACAGCGCCTCCGACAGGTCGGGCCTGAGCGCCGCCGCCTGCCCCAGCGCCTTCTCCGCCTCCGCGAACAGGCCCAGCGCCAGCAGCACGCCGCCGTAGATCTGCCAGAGCACGTAAGACGCCGGAAAGGCCTGCAACAGCTTGCCCGTCTCCTCCGCGACCACGACGCTCTGCCCCGCGCCGTGCAGGGCGACAAGCTGATCGAGGATCTCCTGCGGCGGATCGCCGGCGATGGGAAAAGACTGCTGCATGACGCCTCCTTTCCCCCTGCCTAAAGCAGATGCGTAAAGACGGGCTTACCGGGGAATGGGACGGCGATTTTGCAACCTCTTTCAGGAAGCCTTATTTGCCCGCTTCGAAAGGGGAACAACCTTGGACTGTGAGTGGTTGGCGTATGTAGCCCATGTCGGCGCGTACTCGTCAGATTGATTGCCCCAAACAGTCCAGCCGGCACGAGGACCCCGCGCGAACAACTCCAGCCGCTCGACAAAACTGCACCGCTCGATCAAATCATATTGTTCATCCGGCTTTCGGCTGTGCTCCCGTTCGCACTCAGAAATGCGGTCCAGATAGCCACATGTGGGAAAAGCGCTCACCTTTCGTGGAGAAGTATTCGCTTCCTGTAACGCCCACCGCCCAAGAAATCTAAGACGCCATTGTCCCGCAGAATCTGCAACTGCTGTCTTATTTTCGGACGAATGTTGTTGTTATCTGGATAAGCAGATTTAAGATGTTCCTCGAATTTATAAACGTCGGCAATTGAAAATTCATCCGCACCAATACGCTCCAAGCAGTTCATCACTTCCAAAAGCCAACCTCGCCCCTTTACTGCGCGGCGTTCAAGGAAACGCAAACTGCACCACTCTTCCAAAATCACTGAGCGGTCCAATACCTTGCCGTCTTTTACAACCGGTATTCGTCCGGATAGTGGAATTTTTTCTAGCAATATATTAGAACCGATCCATCCAGCGCGTCGAGCTGAAGCAGACAATGGCTTGCGCGCCTCGACAACCTCTGGAACGAAAAAGAACTTCGGTATTACACTTAGGTTCAGCACAACGCGGTCAAGCTTGTCGTACTGAAGCAATATCAGATTTGGCGCATTGTTGGATGACAATCGATCAATTTTCGTACTATACGCGCCGTCGGCCACTTTTCGACCAAACGCCTTGCTCTGGCTCTTAAGCTCAAAATCATCTCCGCATTCAACGCAGAAGAAGTCTGCAACTGGCCTGTTCGCTGGATACTGTGAGAGATTCGAGCACCCACAATTTGGGCAAAACATATTAGCCGACGTCCAATCTTCCGTGTCGATGCGAGCCGTTTGACTCGCACTCTTAAAGTGCGCCGCTGGCTCACTAAATCCCGTCTTCAAGCGTCACCCATTATGTATGTTGGATATTGCGGCCACTGAAACTAAATCTTTTGAAACATCTGTTACCTCTACGTACATTGGGCGGTCATGCGCATCGTCATGTGAAACTAATACAACAAAATCTCCGCACTCAAGCTTTTCGATGATGACGCTCAAATTTTCGCTGCTCACAGGGGAAATGTCAGAACATTCACACTCTGGGCAATAATCATCGCTCATGGCAGACCAAGCGTCTTCCCATACACAACTGCATTCAGGACATACGTACCGGTTCAGATACCAAGCCATAAATTCTCCTGACGTTGACAGCCATTCCTAGATACCTGCCCAGTTGCTGCCGAAAGTAACTTTGATGCAATCAGTTCATCAAGGCTACAAGGCACGAGATCGCTTCGCGTTGCTGTGCACCCGTAGTGATTGCCTCCGAAGGCCATGCCGCACGAACTCGCCGCCACCTGCGCAGTCCGTGCACCCTCTCTGCTTGCGTTTCCCCAAGATCCAAGCCATATGCACCCATCAAACCCAAGCCCTTCCCCGAAGGACTCGAGCGCCCGCATGAGCACCCCCCAGAACCTGATCCGCAACTTCTCTATCGTCGCCCACATCGACCACGGGAAATCCACCCTGGCCGACCGGCTGATCCAGCTGACCGGCACCGTGGCCGAGCGGGACATGAAGGAGCAGATGCTCGACGCGATGGACATCGAGCGCGAGCGCGGCATCACCATCAAGGCGAACACCGTCCGCATCGACTATCCGGCGAAGGACGGCAACACCTACGTGCTGAACCTGATCGACACCCCCGGACACGTGGACTTTGCCTACGAGGTCAGCCGCTCGATGCGCGCCTGCGAGGGCTCGCTGCTGGTGGTCGACGCCTCCCAGGGGGTCGAGGCGCAGACGCTCGCCAACGTCTACACCGCCATCGAGGCGGATCACGAGATCGTGCCGGTCCTGAACAAGGTCGACCTGCCCGCCGCCGAACCCGCCCGCGTGGCCGAGCAGATCGAGGACGTGATCGGCATCGACGCCTCGAACGCCTGCCTGATCTCCGCCAAGACCGGCGTCGGCATCCCCGAGGTGCTGGAGGCCATCGTCACCCGCCTGCCCGCCCCGCCGGAAAAGGACCCCGACGCGCCGCTGAAGGCCATGCTGATCGACTCCTGGTACGACCCCTACCTCGGCGTCGTCGTGCTGATCCGCGTGATGGAGGGCACGATCCGCAAGGGCGACAACATCCGCATGATGAAGACCGGCGGCCGCTACGGCGTCGACAAGCTGGGCGTCTTCCGCCCCGCCATGCAGGACGTCAAGGAACTGGGCCCCGGCGAGATCGGCTTCTTCACCGGCTCCATCAAGCAGGTCCGCGACACCCGCGTGGGCGACACCATCACCACCGAGAAGAAGGGCGCGGAGACCCCGCTCCCGGGCTTCAAGCCGTCGATCCCCGTGGTCTTCTGCGGCCTCTTCCCCGTGGACGCCAACGACTTCGAGGACATGCGCGACGCGATCGAGAAGCTCGCCCTGAACGACGCCTCCTTCACCTACGAGATGGAGACTTCCGCCGCCCTGGGCTTCGGCTTCCGCTGCGGGTTCCTGGGCCTCCTGCACCTCGAGGTGATCCGCGACCGGCTCGAACGCGAGTACGACATCGACCTGATCACCACCGCGCCCAGCGTGATCTACCACCTCTACATGAAGGACGGGGAGAAGGTCGACCTCCACAACCCCGCCGACATGCCCGACATGACAAAGGTCGACCACATCGAGGAGCCGCGCATCAAGGCGACCATCCTCGTGCCCGACGACTACCTGGGCGACGTGCTGAAGCTCTGCCAGGACCGCCGCGGCATCCAGCTCGACCTGACCTATGCCGGGCAGCGCGCGATGGTGGTCTACGACCTGCCCCTGAACGAGGTCGTCTTCGACTTCTACGACCGGCTGAAATCGGTGACCAAGGGCTACGCCTCCTTTGACTACCAGCTCGTGGGCTACCGCGAGGACAACCTCGTCAAGATGCAGATCCTCGTCAACGACGAGCCGGTCGATGCGCTGTCCATGATGGTCCACCGCGACCGGGCCGAGATGCGCGGCCGCGCCATGTGCGAAAAGCTCAAGGACCTGATCCCGCGCCACATGTTCAAGATCCCGATCCAGGCGGCCATCGGCGGCAAGGTCATCGCGCGCGAGACGCTTTCCGCCCTCCGCAAGGACGTAACCGCCAAGTGCTACGGCGGCGACGCCACCCGGAAGAAGAAACTTCTGGAAAAGCAGAAGGCCGGCAAGAAGAAGATGCGCCAGTTCGGCAAGGTCGAGATCCCACAGGAAGCGTTTATTTCGGCGCTCAAGATGGACAGCTGAGGCTGTCCATCCACCGTAGGGTGCGTGATTCACGCACCGGGTTGTCCGGATAGGCTGGTGAATGGTGCGTGCATCACGCACCCTACATCGTCGTAACCGCGCCCGGCAGGAAACGCGCGCCCCGATGCACCGACGAGAACGGCCAATCCTCGGGACGTGTTACCAAGCCGTGTTTCACCGGGTTGATCCAACAATACCGGATCAATCGCGCAAGCTCCGCATCGTCGCGAACGTGGTGCTCCCAAAACCGTCTTTGCCAAATCCCGCGTTCACCGCGCGCCACGTGACTGGCGCGCCGTTGGCCCTCAGGCAGACCGTGAGAAAACCGGGCCTTGATCAATCGCCACCGCATCCCGTAATCGCGATCCCCGGCAGGCAACTGCCAGATGCAATGGATGTGGTCCGGCAAAACCACCCACGCCTCGATCCCAAAAAGATGATCCCGCTTCGTTTGCCGCACCGCCTCTCGCAACCGATCTACCTCGCGCACCAACAGGTCATCTCCGCGCTCTGCCAGCGTCACGGTAAAGAACACGGTCGCGCCTGTGACATTGGGTCGAATGTATCGGGACATGCAGCACCCTCCCCGATCATAGTTAACGATCGGTCAACACCGTAGGGTGCGTGTTTCACGCACCAATGCTCCCCCGGGGCTTCGCCAGACTGCCCCCCGGACGGCCCCCCCACCTACCGCCAAGTCCCCCTCCTGACCCCATCGCTCTCCCACGGATCGAACCCCTCCTCCAGCAGCGCCCGCAGCATCCGTGTGCGCACCGCGCCGCCGGCGCCAAGCCCGCGTTCCAGACGCGCGCGGTCCTCTGCGGCCTGTATGCGCTTTGCCGCCGCGTGGGCCTCGTACTCGCGGTTCAGCCCGTCCGCCTTCTCCTCCACCGAGGCGCCCAGCAGCGTGTCCAGCACCTTCACCTGGTAGAAGGGCACCACGGCGCAGCCGACGCGACCACGGCGTTGCAGCCAGAGCTGTCCGCCCGTCTGTTCGACGTAGCGCAGTTGCGCCGCGACGTTCTCCCGGAACTCCGTGATGCTCATTGCCCTGATCTCGACGTCCATGCGCCCTCCGATTCTCCGATGCCGCATCCGGGGCCCCGCGCCCCGGTTTTCGGCCAAAGGTTAACAACCGGCCGGAAAGGCCCCCCGAACCGGCCGGGACTCACCATAAGGAATGGTAAACGGCGAAGGGTTAAGCCACCGGGCGCCCCCGGTTTGACGCAGGTCAACGCACAGATGAGAAAACCGGAATATACGAGATGTGGTAGGATTAACCCGATTTCAGGAGGTCTGAATGTTCCGCCTCGCCAGCATCCTCTACTCGCTGATCTCCACCTCGGTGGCCGGCAGCCTCATCATCGCGGCCCTCGTCGCGGGCTACGACACCCTCACCCCCATCGTCATCGCCGCGGCCATCGGTTTCGTGGTCTCGCTGCCGCTCTCGTGGTTCGTGGCCAAGGCGCTCTACGGCCCGGCAAAGCCCACGTAACTCAACGGCTTAGCGCATCCAGCAGGCCGTCCGCGCAGGCCTCAACCAGGTCCAGCGCGCCGTCGAAATCGCGGGTGTAATAGGGGTCCGGCACCTCGGTCCAGCCGGAGCCTTCGGGCGCGAAGTCGGTGAAGAGCTTCACCTCCGCGCCCCCCTCCGGCCGCATCCGCCGCAGGTTGGCCATGTTGTCCGCATCCATGGCAACGATCAGGTCGAAGTCGCCGAAGTCCTCCACCCGGACCACCCGCGCCCGCAGTTCGGAGAGGTCGTAACCCCTTGCCTTGGCTGCGTTTTGCATCGGTCCATAGGGCGGCTCTCCGGCGTGCCAATCGCCCGTCCCGGCGCTGTCGAGATCGAGGTTAATGCCCCTCTGGGCGGCCTTAACCCTCACCACCCCCTCGGCAGAGGGGGACCGGCAGATGTTGCCAAGACAGACGAAGAGGATACGCTGGGTCATGCGGCGACTATGCCGCGCGAAATCCTCACGGACAAGTCCATGACACAGAACGGGAAAATCGTGATCCTCACCGGCGCGGGCCTGTCCGCCGAAAGCGGCCTCGCCACCTTCCGCGACGAAGGCGGCCTCTGGTCGCAGCACCGGATCGAGGACGTCGCCACCCCCGAGGCCTTCGCCCGCAACCCGGATCTTGTGCAGGCCTTCTACAACGCCCGCCGCGCCCAGTCCCGCACCGCCCACCCCAACGCCGCCCATGACGCGCTGGCGCGGTTGCAGCGGGACTACGGCGGAGAGGTCGTCATCGTCACGCAGAACGTCGACGGCCTGCACGAGAAGGCGGGCGCCCGGGTGATCCACATGCACGGCGCGCTCGATTCGGCGCTGTGCCACCGCTGCGATCACCGCTGGACCGCCCCCGACACGATCGACCGGGACACCGCCTGCCCCGCCTGCGAGGCCCGCAGCGCCCGCCCCGATGTCGTCTGGTTCGGCGAGATGCCGTACCACATGGACGAGATTGCGGAACACCTCGAAACGGCTGACATCTTCGCCTCCATCGGCACGTCGGGACAGGTCTATCCCGCTGCGGGATTTTCGCAGCTGGCGTCGGAATACGGGGCGGAGTGCATCGAGCTGAACCTCGAACCCACGTCAAACGTCTTTCACCAGCGGCGTCTCGGTCCGGCGACCCGGACCATTCCAGCCTGGGTCGAAGAGCTTATAGGCAGGTGAACGGGGCGGGCGGCGCCGAAGCGCCGCCGAACCTTCTCAGTTTCCCATGGGCATACCGGCCCCGTGGCCGCCCATGTCCTCGCGCTCCAGATCGACCGGGATGTCCACGACCACCTCGCCCGCCTTCTCGAAGGTCAGCGTGACGGTCACTGTGTCGCCCTGTGCCATCGGGCGGGTCAGCCCCATGAACATCACGTGATCACCGCCGCGGGCCAGCGCGTGCATGTCACCGGCGGGCACGGCAAAGCCCTCTTCGACGTGCATCATCTTCATGACGCCCTCGCCCATGTCCTTGTGGGTGTGCAACTCGACCCGCGCCGCGATGTCGGAGGCGGCAGCGATCAGGCGGTCGTCCTCGGACCCGGTGTTGCGGATCACCATGAAGGCGGCCCCGGCCTTGGCCGTGGGGCTCGCGGCGCGGGCATAGGCGTCCACGACCTCGATATCGGCGAAGGCGGGGGTGGCAAGGATCAGCGCAACCGCGCCTGCCAGAACGGATTTCATCATTTTCAGTACCTTTCCATTTGATGTTCAGACTTGAAATCAAAGGGAAAGCGGCGGCCCCCGCGCGGTTGCGGACGGCCTGTCGGCGCTGGTCAGGGCGGTGTCCCGCACATCGCCTGCAAAGGCCTGCCAGACGAACGACACACCGTCCTCCGCCCCGGCCAGACCGGCCGAGGCGAACAGCGCCATCATGCCGTCGTCGCAGAGGTGCACATGGCCCACCGCGTGCCCGTCGGCGTCCACGGCGACCTTGACCACGGTTAGGCCGCGGCAGATCTCCACCAGGCCCACAGGCGCCGCCTGACCACGCGCCACACCGGCCGCGAAGCCGGTCATCGCCAGCACCACGATCAGCAGGGGGGCCAGAAGCCCGCGGGTCAGGGACATCATCCGTGTCATGCGCGCCTTATAGCCGGGCGGTTCGGGCGCGTCATGCGACAAAAGCAAACGACCCCGGATGTCTCCACCCGGGGCCGCTGCAATCGTCCTGCAAAGGGATCAGGCGGTTGCCTGTGCCTTCGCGATCTCTTTCTTGACCTTCAGGGCGCGGTCGGACAGCTCGGTGTCCTTCGCCTTGGCCAGGAACTTGTCCAGGCCACCGCGGTGGTCGACCGAACGCAGAGCATGCGCGGAGATGCGCAGCTTGACGCCGCGGCCCAGAGTCTCCGACTGCAGGGTCACGTCGTTCAGGTTCGGCAGGTAACGCCGCTTGGTCTTGTTGTTGGCATGGCTGACATTGTTGCCAACCATCGGGCCCTTACCGGTCAGTTCGCAAACACGCGACATCGTTTCGTCCTCATTGTCAGTCGGCCAGAGCCTTGTCAGCCCCATACCGCGCCAATATCAAAGGGCGCCGCCCGTTTGAGGGAAGGCGCCCAGAATCTCGTTCTGCGGCTTCTAGGCATATGGAGCGGAGTCGTCAAGCCCTCTCCGTCAGGGCCTCTGCCTCGGCGTCTGCCCGTTGCGCCAGACCCTCGCGACCGCGGTAGCGGGCCACCTGCGCGAGGTTACGCCAGTAGCTTTCGGACCGGCGCCGGACCTTGCGGTGCACCCTGCCGATTTCACGCGGATCGGCAAGCCCCTCGGCCAGTCCGGTCTTCAGCCAGTCGAAGCGCCCGCCCTGCCGGATCGCCCGGGTCGCCGGGTGCCCGCCACAGGGCAGCATGACCAGCGTCAGCTGCGGGAAGAGCGCGCATATCATCCGCCCGTGTTCGACGTCCCTGTTCTTGAACGGATCGACCAGCACCGCGCCGCGCACCTCCGTCGTGCGCCCCTCCAGATTACCGAGCGCCCCGTTCCAGCCCTCTGCCTCCGCCCGGTAGCGGCGGTCGAAGGGCACCACATCCGGGTCGATCGACACCTGCGGAGAGATCGCCAGCAGCCGGTCGACCTTCAACGTGCGGGCAAACCGCAGGGCACCGTAGCCGCCCATGGAAAACCCCATCGCCACCACCTCGTCGTAGCGGCCGACAAAGCGTGCGAGGGCCGCCTCGAGCGCTTCCGTCTCGTCGTTGATGAACCAGTCGTTGTCCCGCGACTGGATGTGCACATGCGCGAAGCTGCGGGTCACAAAGCCCATCACCGGGCGCGGCGTGTCGAAGCTGCCCGGGTCGCCGACACGTTGGCGGAAACTGACGAACAGCTTCTTCCTCCGGGGCCGAAAGACCGTCGCCTTCAGGCGGGTCCCGTCGAACACCGGATGCGGCTTCATTGGCCGAGGTGCTCCTCCAGCATCCGCCGGGCGGCGAGGCCGGGCGACAGGTTCCCCGCCGCGACCTCTGCCGCAAGCTCCGCCATTGCCTGCTTCGGCCCGGGTTCGCGCAGGCGGGCCAGCAGGCCGTCGCGCACCTCCGCCTCGAACCAGAAACGCGCCTGTTCGGCCCGGCGCGCGTCGAAATGGCCGTTTTCCCGCCGCCAGTCCGCCAGCGCCGTCATCTCGGACCAGGCCGCGTCCAGCCCGTTCCGCTCGATGGCAGAGACGGTCATCGCCTTCGGGAAGCCCTGCGGGTCCTGCGGCCGCTTCCTGAGCAGCCGCAGCGCCCCGGAATAGTCCGCGCAGGTCCGCACCGCCTGCCGCTTCAGCTCCCCGTCCGCCTTGTTGACCAGCAGGATGTCGGCCATTTCCATGATGCCGCGCTTCACCCCCTGCAATTCGTCGCCGCCCGCGGGCGCCAGCAGCAAAAGGAACAGGTCGCACATTTCGGCCACCATGGTCTCCGACTGGCCGACGCCGACCGTTTCGATCAGCACCACGTCGAAGCCCGCCGCCTCGCAGAGATCAATCGCTTCCCGCGTGCGGCGCGCAACACCGCCCAGCTGGCTTTGCGCGGGCGAAGGACGGATGAAGGCGTTGCGTTCGCGCGACAGCCGCTCCATCCGGGTCTTGTCGCCGAGGATCGAACCGCCCGAGCGCGCCGAAGACGGGTCCACCGCCAGCACCGCCACCTTCAGGCCCTTTTCGATCAGCATCATCCCGAAGGCTTCGATGAAGGTCGATTTCCCGACACCCGGCGTTCCGGACAATCCGATTCGCAGGGCCTGACGCTCACAGCCCGCCAGTTCCCCCAAAAGCTGCGATGTCGTTTCCCGGTGCTCCGTCCGGGAGCTTTCGGCCATCGTGATCGCCTTTGCGAGGGCCCGGCGATCCCCGGCCAGCAAAGCCTCTTTCATCGCCTGGAGTTGAGCGCCCTGCCCGGCCTCTGCAACCTTCACCACCTGCATTCGCCTTTCGTTTTTCTTCCGTTCCGCGAAACCGCGATGTCCCACAACCGGGTGCCCGGCCCCGAAAGACCCGACCGCCTGCCGGGTCAGCCTCTGCGACGAAGTAAACGCAAACGCCGGGCGGAGTGAACCTGTCCGTTCATACCATCGTGGAAAAACTGAGGCGACCCGCCTCCCTTGCCTCAACACACCGCGTGTGGATAAGGGGCACATGTCCCAGACCCTGCCCATCGACGCCGCCCTGCCCGAGCTGATCGCCGCCCTGCGTGCCAACGGCCGGGCCGTCCTGCAGGCCCCGCCCGGGGCGGGCAAGACGACGCGCGTGCCGCTCGCCCTGCGCGACGCGGGCCTGACCGAGGGCCGGATCGTCATGCTCGAACCCCGCCGGCTGGCCGCGCGCGCCGCCGCGCAACGGCTGGCCGAGCAACTGGGCGAACAGCCGGGCCAGACCGTCGGCTACCGCATGCGCGGCGAAAGCGCCGTGTCGAAGGACACCCGCATCGAGGTCGTGACCGAGGGCATCCTGACGCGGATGATCCAGTCCGATCCGGAGCTTGACGGCATCGGCGCGGTGCTTTTCGACGAGTTTCACGAACGCTCCCTCAACGCCGATCTGGGCCTCGCGCTCTGCCTCGAAATCGCGGGCGCGCTGCGCGACGACCTGATCCTGCTGGTGATGTCCGCCACGCTCGACGCCGCCCCGGTGGCCGAACTCATGGGCGCGCCGGTGGTGACATCCGAAGGCCGCGCCTACCCGGTGGAGCCCGTCTGGCGCGACACGCCCTTGCCGAAACAGACCCGCTTCGACACCGCCATGGCCGACCTGATCATGAAGGCCCATGCCGAGACCGAGGGCGGCATTCTCGCCTTCCTCCCGGGCGAAGGCGAAATCCGCCGGACAGAGGCGCTGCTGAAGGGCCAACTGCCCACCGGCACCCAAATCCGTCCCCTCTTCGGCGCCATGGACCTGAAGGACCAGCGCGCCGCCATCCGGCCGGAAACGGACGGACGCAAACTGGTGCTCGCCACCTCCATCGCCGAAACATCGCTGACCATCGAGGATATCCGCGTCGTCGTCGACGGCGGGAAAGCACGTAGGGCGCGCTTCGATCCCGGCTCCGGCATGTCCCGGCTGGTGACGGAGCGCGTGACCCGCGCCGAGGCCACGCAGCGTGCCGGGCGCGCCGGGCGTGTCGCCCCGGGCACCGCCTACAAGCTTTGGACGAAGGGTGAGGAAGGCGCGTTAAGCCCCTTCCCCCCGGCAGAAATCGAGGCAGCCGACCTGTCGGCGCTGGTGCTGGAACTGGCGCTCTGGGGCTCGGAAGACCTGCCCTTCCTCACACCGCCGCCCCCGGGCGCACTGTCGGAGGCGCGCGCGCTGCTCGAAATGTTGGGCGCGCTGGACGCCGAGGGCCGGATCACCGCGCACGGGCGTCAGTTGTCCACATTTCCGCTGCACCCGCGGCTTGCCCATATGCTTCAGACCTGCGGTGCATCCGCCGCTGAAACGGCCGCACTCTTGTCGGATCGCGATCCACTCACAGGAGCATCCACAGACTTGTCCCTGAGGCTGGAGGCGCTGGCCGATCCGAGGCGCTTTCAGGAGACCCGCGCCATAGGTCTGCGCCGCCCCGCGCTCGACCGCATCCGGCAGGAAGCCCGGCGGCTCGCCAAGAGCACGAGGATAAGTGCCAAATGGGCTGGAACGGCAGGGGAATCCCGGGATACCGACAGGCACTGGTCCGCGGCGGAAATGGCCGCCCTCGCCTACCCCGACCGCATCGGCCTCAGACGCAAGGGAGACGCGCCGCGCTTTCAGTTGTCGGGCGGAAAGGGCGCGGTGATGGACGAGGCCGATCCGCTGGCCGGCGAACGGCTGATCGTCGTGACCGACACGGACGGCAACCCGCGCGAGGCCAGGATCCGGCAGGCCATCGCGATCTCGCTGTCCGAAGTGCGCACGCTCTTCGCCGACAGCATCGGCTGGGTCGATACATGCGCGTGGTCAAAACGGGAACGTCGCGTGGTCGCCCGCCGCCAGGAACGGCTGGGCGCCATCGCGCTCGACGACCGCGTCTGGAAGGACGCCCCCACGGATGCGATCTCCAGGGCGATGCTTGACGGCGTCCGGGACCTCGGCCTTGCACTATCCGGACCTGTCCACAGGTTCCTCGCCCGCGTGGCGCTGGCCCGCGAGGCCGGACAGGATCTGCCCGACATGTCGCCCGAGGCGCTGATGGACGACCTCGAAGACTGGCTCCTGCCCTACCTCGACGGGGTGAAGACCGCCGACGACTGGAAGCGGTTCGACCTGCTGCCCGCGCTGCGCGGACGGCTGGACTGGGGGCAGATGCAGGCGCTCGACGCAGCGGTCCCGGCGCATTTCACCACGCCGCTGGGTCGGCAGATTCCCATCGACTACTCCGGCGATCATCCGGAAATCTCGCTCAGGCTGCAGGAAATGTTCGGCCAGACGACACACCCGATGGTCGGGCGCACACCGCTGAAGGTCACGCTGCTGTCACCGGCACAGCGCCCGGTGCAGACCACCATGGACCTGCCCGGCTTCTGGTCCGGATCCTATGCCGACGTGCGCAAGGAAATGCGCGCTCGCTATCCCCGCCATCCCTGGCCGGAGGATCCGACAGAAGCCGATCCCACGCTGCGCGCGAAACCGCGCGGGACGTGAAATCGCCCCGCCAGCGCCGCATTGACCTTGGACCGGATTAACGGATGGCTCGCTAAGTGCCTGTCGCAGATCGCGAAAGGACAGGACATGCCGATGCCCGCCCCCGAACCGCTGCGCTCGTACCTGGGACAGGCGCCGCACCGATTCGAACTCGTGCCGAACCTGCGCGCGGCGCACCGCGGCAAGACCACGGACCTGAACCTGCTGATGGTGCGGGCCCTGGTACTGGCTTTCTTGCCGTTGGTCTGGCTGGTCGCGGTCGTCTGGGCGGCCGAGCAGCTCTTCTGACGGGCCTTGGCGCAGCCGTGGCCCGAAGGACACTCAGGGAAAATTAACCACGGCCCGGTAACGTTGTGACAACGGAAACCGAAAGAAGACGCTGCCTTGACCGATTCCGCGCCCGATCCTGCCGAGCTTCCGCGCCGCATCGGCGCCACCGCCCCCTTCGTCGCCTATCGCGGCCCCCGCAGGTGGGAGGACCAGCACCCGGCGCGACCTCTGGTCTGGGCGCTGGTCTGGACGGTCGTCCCCGCCTTCTGGGCCGGCAGCATCTACTGGCTGGCGCAGGCGGTGTTCTGAGGAAAGGTGCAGGATCTGCGCGCTACAGCGTATCGTGCAGGTGACGGATCAGCCGCCGACGCACCAGCGCATGATCGCCTTCTGGGCGTGCAGACGGTTCTCCGCCTCGTCCCAGATGACCGAATGCGGGCCGTCCATGATCTCGGAGGTGACCTCTTCCTCGCGGTGGGCGGGCAGGCAGTGCATGAACAGCGCGTCATCCTTGGCGTGCGCCATGAGCGCCGCGTTCACCTGGTAGGGGCGCAGCATGTTGTGCCGCCGCTCGCGCGCGCTTTGCGCGTCGTGCATCGACACCCATGTGTCGGCGATCACGAGGTCGGCGCCTTCCACGGCCTTGGCCGGGTCGCGCTCGATGGTGATCTTGCTGCCCTGCTGGCGCGCCCAGCCGACGAATTCCGGCTCCGGGTCGAGCTGGACGGGCCCGGAGAAGGTCAGGTCGAAGCCGAACTGCCCGGCCGCATGCAGGAAGGAGGCGCAGACGTTGTTGCCGTCGCCGCACCAGACCACTTTCTTGCCGGCGATCGGGCCGCGGTGCTCTTCGAAGGTCATCACGTCGGCCATGATCTGGCAGGGGTGCGTGCGGTCGGTCAGCCCGTTGATGACCGGGACGGAGGCGTATTCGGCCATCTCCTCCAGCACGGATTCGTCGAAGGTCCGGATCATGATCATGTCGACGTAGCGCGACATGACGCGGGCGGTGTCGGCGATGGTCTCGCCGTGGCCCAACTGCATGTCGGAGCCCGACAGCACCATGGTCTGCCCGCCCATCTGGCGCACGCCCACGTCGAAGGAGGTGCGCGTCCGGGTCGAGGGTTTCTCGAAGATCAGCGCCACCATGCGGTTCTTCAGCGGCAGTTCTTCGTCGGGTTCAACCTTCGGCTTGCCCTTGCGCGCGTCCTTTACGGCCCGGGCGTTGTCGATGATGCCCCTGAGGGCATCCTTGTCGGTCTTGTGGATGTCGAGGAAGTGGTTCATCGGTCGAATTCTTTGCTCTTGCGGAGGAACCGGGGCGCTGCCCCGGACCCCGAGGGTATTTTTGCCAAGATGAAGATCAGGCGGCTTCGAAGGCGGTCGCGGCCTTGTCGAGGCGGTCGAGCGCCTCGGCGATTTCCGCCTCGGTGATGTTCAGCGGCGGCAGCAGGCGCACGACGTTGTCGGCGGCGGGCACGGTGATGACCTCTGCGGCGTAGCCCGCCTTCACCACGTCGGCGGCGGCGGCCTTGGCGGTGCA
The DNA here is from genome assembly GCF_052825245.1 of Sagittula sp. Taxonomy (NCBI): domain Bacteria; kingdom Pseudomonadati; phylum Pseudomonadota; class Alphaproteobacteria; order Rhodobacterales; family Roseobacteraceae; genus Sagittula; species Sagittula sp. The sequence goes on along the minus strand of NZ_JBRBWD010000016.1, from coordinate 54,353 downwards.
CTTGAGACCCAGCATCAGGCCCATGCCGCGCACCTCCTCGAAGGTGTAGGGGTGGGCGGCGATGAGCCCTTCGAGCTTCTGGCGCAGGAGGCCCGCGCGGGCGTTCACCGTCTCGAGGAAGGCCGGGTCGGAAATCCGGTCGATCACCGCCTTGCCCACGGCGCAGCCCAACGGGTTGCCGCCGTAGGTCGATCCGTGGGTGCCCGCGACCATGCCGCTGGCGGCCTCCTCGGTGGCCAGCACGGCGCCCAGCGGGAAGCCGCCGCCGATGCCCTTCGCGACCATCATGATGTCCGGGGTCACGCCCGCCCATTCATGCGCGAAAAGACGTCCGGTCCGGCCGACGCCGCACTGAACCTCGTCGAGGATCAGGAGCACGCCCTTTTCGTCGCAGAGCGCGCGCAGGCCTTTCAGGCACTGGTCGGGCAGCGGGCGGATGCCGCCTTCGCCCTGCACCGGCTCGATCAGGATCGCGGCGGTCTTGTCGGTGATCGCGGCGTGCAGCGCATCATGATCGCCCCAGTCGAGGTGGATGAAACCGTCGAGCACCGGGCCGAAGCCTTTGACCATCTTTTCCGACCCGGAGGCCGCGATGGCCGCGGAGGACCGGCCATGGAAGCAGCCGGAGAAGGTCAGGATCTCGACCTTTTCCTTCTCGCCCTTCTCGTACCAGTATTTGCGGGCCATCTTGACCGCCAGTTCGCAGGCCTCCGTGCCGGAGTTCGTGAAGAACACCGTGTCGGCGAAGGTGACCTCGACCAGCTTGTCGGCCAGCGCCTGCTGCTGCGGGATCTCGTAGAGGTTCGACACGTGCCAGAGCTTCGACGCCTGCTCGGTCAGCGCGGCGACCAGATCGGGGTTGGCATGGCCCAGGGCGTTCACCGCGATGCCGCTGCCGAGGTCGAGGAATCGGCGCCCGTCCTCCTCGATCAGCCAGGCGCCCTCGCCCTTCACGAAGTGCAGGGGCGCGCGGTTGTAGGTCGGCAGAACGGAAGGGATCATGGCTCATGTCCTCTGGAAATAGAGGTCCGATTGGTGGCAAGCCCACAGGCTTTAGTCAAGACGGACCGGTTCTCGGGAAGGTGACGCAGGACGACGGGCGCACCGGAAAGGCACGCGGAGAAGAGCTCAGGCTCGTCGGATGATCGTCTTTTGCATCATGGCGCGTCTTTGACCGGTTCCGGCGCGGAAAGCAAGCGATTTGAGAGGGCGGCCCTGTTCAGCGCGCGGCGAAACCGGCGGCGGCGCGCAGGAAGATGTCTGCGCCGGTGCCGATCAGTGCGTCGGGGAAGTCGTAGTCGGGGGCGTGCAGCGGCGGGCAGGTTTCCCCCGCCCCGAGGAAGAGCATCGCCGCCGGCATGTCCGCGCCGAAGCGGCCGAAGTCCTCGGAGGCGCGCATGGGCATTCCTTCGGACACGCGGCGGCAGCCTTGGGTGACGCGCTCCAGCAGGGCGACGGCCTCCGGCGCGTTCACGCAATGACCGAAGGCCTCGTGCACCGTGATGTCCGCGGTCAGCCCCGTGGCGGCCCTTGCGACCAGCGCGCGGGCCTCCGCCTCCAGCGCGGCCATGCGGTCGTCGAGGAGGGTGCGCAGGGTCACCATGATCTCGCCCTCGCCCGGGGCCACGCCGAAGGCCGGCACGCCCAGCCGGGCGTGGGTCACGGTCGCCAGCCGGAAGTCGGGATGTTCGGTCGGCAGGTCGCGGCTCAGCGCGCCGAAATCGGCGATAAGCCGGGCCAGCGCCAGACCGGGAGAGACGCCCTTTTCCGGCTCTGATGCGTGGGCCGTGCGTCCCCAAAGGCGCACGCGCAGCCCGCGCGAGGCGCAGTTGACCGGCCCCTCCTTCAGCGCGACGGCGCCCAGCGGCAGGCCGGGCATGTTGTGCAGAGACACCGCCATGTCCGCGCCGAGCGTGTCGAAGCGGGCATCCTCGATTACCGCGCGGGCGCCCTGCCCGGTTTCCTCGGCGGGCTGGAACAGCAGGATCACGCGCGTGTCGGGCGGCTGCCGCGACAGGACGCGGGCGACGGCATATAGCACCGCCATGTGTCCGTCGTGACCGCAAAGATGCGCCACGCCCGCGCGTTCGGAGCGCCACGCGGGCTGCCCGGTCTCGACGATCGGCAGCGCGTCCAGCTCGCAGCGGATCAGCAGGCCACGGTCGCCCGTGCCGAAGGTGGCAGCGACGCCGGTGCCGCCGAGGCCGGTGGTCAGCGCGGCGGGCTGGAGCGCCTGCAGGTGGTCGGCGATGATCGCGGCGGTGGCGGATTCCTCGCCCGAGAGCTCGGGCGCGCGGTGCAGCCTGTGCCGCAGGTCGCGCGCGGCGGCGATGTCCTCTTGCGTGACGCCTGTCATGGCCGTTCTCCCCGGTTGCCGTTGTTTGCGGTCATCCCATCACGGCGGGCGAACGGGTGCAATAAGCGCGGCCCTTGGCGCTTACGGCATGACCGGCCCTGGAACCGGATCAGCGCCGTGTTGGCGGCGATCCCCAGCCCGGCCACCAGCGGCAGCGGCAGCGGATGCCGCACGAACAGGACGCGCACTTGGCAAGACCTCCGAGAACTGCACGGCCGACTGGGGCAGACGCGCTCAACAGCCGGTTGACCGCCGCTCCCCAAAACCAAGTGGCACTTACCCCCCGAACGGGTCCTCCGGGTAGCCGACACCTGTCAGGTACAGCCCTTGCGGCGGGCAGACCGGCCCACAGGCGGCGCGATCGCGGGCCTCCAGCGCGTCGCGCACCCGTTCGGGCGCCCAGGCTCCGGCGCCGACGCGCTCCAGCGTGCCGACGAAGGACCGCACCTGGTTGTGCAGGAAGGACCGGGCGCGCAGAGAGAACCGGACCTCCGGCCCGGCGGGACCGTCCACCGCCTCGATCTCCAGCGAATCCAGCGTCTTGACCGGCGATTTCGCCTGGCACATCACCGACCGGAAGGTGGTGAAGTCGTGCCGGCCTACAAGGAAGGCCGCGCCCGCGCGCATCGCTTCCACGTCGAGCGGATGCATGACCCGCCAGACCTGCCCCTCTTCCAGCGTGGCAGGCGCGCGCCGCATCAGGATGCGGAACAGGTAGCGCCGTTCCACCGCCGAGAACCGCGCGTGCCAGTCGTCGGCCACCCGCGCGCAGGCCCGGATCGCCACCGGCGCGGGCTTCAGATGGAAATTCAGCGCTTCCGACAGCCGGAACGGATCCCAGTCCTTCGCCATGTCGCACTGCGCCACCTGCCCGCGCGCATGCACACCCGCATCGGTGCGCCCCGCCCCGGCGATGGTGAACGGGCCGGGCTCCAGCCGCGCCAGCGCCTCCTCGATGGCCTGCTGCACCGAAGGCTGCGCCGCCTGGCGCTGCCACCCCGCAAACGGACGGCCATCATATTCCACGAGCAATGCATATCTTGGCATGTGCGCCGCTTAACGCGGCCCGCGGGCGGCGTCTACACCCGCGCGACCGGCAAGACCCAGCAAGACACTGGCAGCGGCCGCCTCTGCACCCTAAGTTCAGAACGAACAACTGCAAAGGCTCCCATGGTCCTGACCACTCTCGCCGACGGCCTCGCCCGGGGCATCGACAGCGCAACCAGCACGATCTCGGAGACCTTCTTCGAACCCACCCTGCGCCTCGGTGTGACCGGGCTGTCGCGGGCCGGGAAAACGGTGTTCATCACCTCGCTCGTGGCGAACCTGATGGACCGCGCCCGGATGCCGGGACTCGTCGCCCAGTCCGAGGGCCGCATCCTCACCGCCTTTTTGCAGCCGCAGCCCGACGACACCATCCCACGTTTCGACTACGAGACCCACCTCGCCGCGCTCACCGCACGCGAACCGCGCTGGCCGGACAGCACGCGCGCCGTGTCCGAACTGCGCCTGTCGCTGAAGGTGCGTCCGCAGGGCCTCCTGTCGGGGCTGCAGGGGCCGCGCACCCTGCACCTCGACATCATCGACTATCCCGGCGAATGGCTGCTGGACCTCGGCCTGATGGAGAAGTCCTACGCCCAGTGGTCCGAACACATGCTGGACCGCATGACCCGCCGCCCCGATCCCGGCGGCTTCCTGCCCATGGCCACCACCGAGGCGGCGGAGGCGAAGCTCGACGAACCCGTGGCGCAGCGTCTGGCCAAGGCCTACACGGAGGCGCAGAACGCCGCCCGCCGCGACGGCTTTTCCGACTGCGGGCCGGGGCGCTTCCTTCTGCCCGGCGACCTGGCCGGCTCCCCCGTCCTGACCTTCGCGCCTCTGCCGCCGGTCAGTGCATCGCGCGGCTCGCTCTACCGGGAGTTCGAGCGCCGCTTCGACGCCTACAAGTCCCGCGTGGTCAAACCCTTCTTCCAGGACCACTTCGCCCGGCTCGACCGGCAGATCGTGCTGGTCGACGCGCTCGGCGCGATCCATGCAGGCCCCCGCGCCGTCGAGGACTTGCGCCGCACGCTGGCCGACATCCTGACCGCCTTCCGCCCCGGCGCCTCGTCCTTCCTGACGCAGCTCTTCCTCGGACGGCGGATCGACCGCATCCTCTTTGCCGCGACCAAGGCCGACCACCTGCACCACACCCAGCACGCCCGCCTGACGGCGGTTATGGAGGCGCTGACCCGCGACGCCCGCGACCGCGCACGCTTTGCCGGGGCCGACACGCAGGCCCTGTCGCTCGCCGCTCTGCGCGCCACCACCGAAGAGGTCATTGCCCACGAGGGCCGCGACCTGCCCTGCGTGCGCGGCACCCTGCTGGACACCGGCAAGCGCGCGGCCTTCTATCCCGGCGAATTGCCGGAGGATCCCGCGCACCTGCTGTCCCCTGCCCGCGAAGGCGCCTCCGAATGGCTGGGGCAGGATTATTCCATCATGTCCTTCGCTCCCGCACCGCTGACGTTGAAACCCGGCGAGGGCCCGCCGCACATCCGCCTCGACCGCGCCGCCCAGTTCCTGATCGGAGACCGCCTGTGACGATGACTGCCATGACCCGCGAACCCACCTCCTCCCGCAACGAAGGGGGACCGGACGAGCCGAACCCCGACCTGCCGCCGGAGCAGCCCCCCTCGGAAGAGCCGGGCACGCCCGCCCCCGACCTGCCCGATCCGCGGCCCGAAGAGGTGCCTGACGCGCCCGAACCGGACCTGCCGCCGGACAGACCCCCCGAGGAGGTCCCCGGCGACCTGCCGGGCGTGCCCGATCCTTCCGATCCCGGCCACGACCTGCCGCCGGACGCACCGGACGAAGTGCCCGGCACGCCCGAACCGGACCAGCCCGGCAACCCGACGGAGATCCCGGGCACCCCGGCGCCGGACCTGCCGCCGCAGGAGATCCCCTCGGAGGTCCCCGGCCTGCCCGGCGACCCCGGACCTGCGCCCGGTCCGATGCCCGGTCCGATCGTCAGCCTGCGTCCGGGCCATCCGCTCGACGCGGGCCGTGTCGGCGACATGATCACCCGCGCGGTGGCCGGCCAGCCGTGGATGCCCCGGCTCCACACCGGCGCCGAGGACATCGCCCACGCGGGCCGCATGATCGACAAGGGCTGGGTCACGGTGGCCGAGGTCGACTACACCCCCGCGGGCTTCATCGCCCGCGACGGCGGCTACATCCACGGCCTCTACATCGCCGCCGAGGCGCAGGGCAGCGGCATCGGCACCCTGCTGCTCGACGACGCCAAGGCGAAGTGCGACAGCCTCGAACTCTGGACCCTGCAGGCCAACCGTGGCGCGCAGCGTTTCTACCGCCGCGAAGGGTTCCGCCCGGTGGAGGAATCGGACGGCGACCACAACGAGGAAGGCCTGCCAGACATACGCTTCCTCTGGACACGTGCGGACACGGCCGAGGACGACACCGGGGACAAGGGCAAGACCGCCGAAGGCGGGACGGCCGGGGCATCCGGCACTGGCACCGGCAAGGACGCGAAGGCCACGTCCGACAGGAAAGACACCACCGGCTGACCGCACCGTCCGTATCGGGCCGCCGGATTTCGCGGGCCGGATTTCGCAGGCCGAAACTCACGGGCCACCCTTTAGGTGCCCGCTTCAAAGGGAGAGTCGCGCCACGCGCGACGGGGCCATGCCCCTCCGCTCCACCGCTTCAGGATCCAGACCATGACCGACACGCGCAAGGGCCCCGTCCTCATCGACCTCGACGACGACAGCGCCGCCCCCTCCCCGTCAGAGGTTCCGCCCGTCCCCGACCTGACCCCGCCGCCCGAAGGGGCGGCCATGGCCACCGTCGCGGCCCTGACCACCCGGCGCGTCTCCACCCTCGCGCGCTGGTTCTGGCGCCTGCTGGCCGCGCTCGTGGGGACCTTCGTCTCCATCGCCGCGTGGAACTTCGCCACCGGGCTGATCGCCGCCAACCCGGCGCTCGGCTGGGCGGTGACCGCGCTCCTTGCCGCCTTCCTGCTGGTCTGCGTGGCCATCGTGGTCAAGGAACTCTCCGCCTTCGCCCGCCTGTCGAAGATCGACTCCCTGCACCGTCAGGCTGACACCGCACTGGCCGAGGACGACCTGGCCCTTGCTCGCGACCTCTCCGACAGGCTGGTGGGCCTCTACAAGGGGCGCGAGGACACGCGCTGGGGCCGCGACCGCTTTGCCGCCCGCCGGGACGAGATCTTCGATGCCTCGGGCCTCATCGCCCACGCCGAAAACGAACTGCTCGCCCCTCTCGACCTGCAGGCCCGGCGCGAGGTGGAGGCCGCCGCCCGGCAGGTCGCCGCCGTCACCGCGCTGGTGCCGCTGGCCCTTGCCGACGTCGCCGCCGCGCTGACCGCCAACCTGCGGATGATCCGCCGCATCGCGGAGATCTACGGCGGGCGCTCCGGCACTCTGGGCAGCTGGCGGCTTACCCGCGCGGTCTTCTCGCACCTCGTGGCCACCGGCGCGGTGGCGGTGGGCGACGACATGCTGGAACCGATCTTCGGCGCGGGAATCCTGGGCAAGCTCTCCCGCCGCTTCGGCGAGGGCATGGTCAACGGCGCCCTCACCGCCCGCGTGGGCGTCGCCGCCATGGAGGTCTGCCGCCCCCTGCCCTTCGGCCCGGGCAAGCGGCCCTCCGTCCGTTCCATCGTGCGCTCCTCGCTGAGCGGGTTGTTCCAGCAGGACAAGGGGCGCACCGCCCCGTAGGGTGGGGGTTCCGCGCGGCACGCGCGGGTCAGCCACCCCTGCCCAAAAGTCAGGAAACCCACCGGTTCCCAAGCCGCGCCCGGCGTGATTGAGTGCGCCACGAACAATCGGAGCGCAGCGCGTGGAAGCCCTACTCGTCCTCGTCGGCATCATCTTCCTGGCCCTGCCGGTGGTGGTGATCGTCCTCATCGTCCGGCAGGCCCGCCTGTTCCGGGAACTGGCCGAACTGCGCCAGAGGGTCGACACCCTGACCGCTGGTCGGACACCCTGGCGGGACCAGCCTAACCAAGCCCTCGCCGCCGCAGCGACGCCCGCGCCCGCCGTCACCGAACGCCCTGCAGAGCCGGAAACTGAGCCCGCGCCGGCACCGCAGCCCCAACAACCGCCCCAACCCGCGGCGCCGCCCCGTCCGGCCCCCGCCCCCGAACCGAAGGGCCCGTCCATCGCGGCGCGCCTCACCGGCTGGCTCGCGCAGAACTGGTTCTACGCAATCGCCGCCGTCTCCCTCGCGCTGGCGGGGATCTTCCTCGTGCAATACGGCGTGGAAACCGGCCTGCTGACCCCGCGTGCCCGGGTCGCCGCCGCGCTCGTCTTCGGCGCCGCCCTGATCCTCGGCGGAGAGCGAATCCGCCGCCGCTCCGGCGACACGGAGGACAGCGCCACCGCCTACCTGCCCTCCACCCTCTCGTCCGCCGGTCTCGTCTCGCTGATGGGCGGCGTCCTCGCCGCGCGGCTGCTCTACGGGTTGATCGACCCCGGTCCGGCGCTTGCGCTGCTCTTTGCCACGGCCCTCGGCGGGCTGGTCCTCGGCTGGATCAACGGGCCGCTTCTGGCCGCCATCGGGCTTGCGGGCGGGTTCGCCGCGCCCTTCCTCGTCGGCGGGCAAAGCGATCAGCCGGAATGGCTCCTCCTCTACTTCGCGCTCCTCGCCGCACTCGGCCTCGGCATCGACACGCTGCGCCGCTGGGCCTGGGTCTCTGTCCTGGCGCTCGTCGGCGGATTTGCCACCGGCGCGCTGCTCCTGCTCGCCGAACCGACCGAAACGATGGCCACCGCCTACGCCGTCCACGCCACGCTGCTGGCCGTGCTGGCGATCCTGATCCCGGCGCGCGGCCTGACGCCCGATCACGCCGCGCCCTGCCTCCTGCAAGCACTGGAAAAGGCCCGCCCGGCCTTCCCGACGCTGCTGGCCGCCGGTGCCACGCTGGCCGCCACCCTCGTGCTGCTCAGCTCGGCCACCTTCGGCCTCACCGCATGGTGGACAGCACTGGCCCTCGCGGCGCTCCTCGGCGCGGCGCTGGCGCTCTGGTCCCACAAGGCGCCCGGCCTTCAGGACCTCGCCGCCCTGCCTGCCGCCGCGACCCTCCTCCTCCTGCTGGCGCCAGAGCTGAACCGCGCCGTCCTGACCGCGCTCTTCGCCACGCTCGACGCGCAGGAAGGTCTGACCGAACAGCGCCTGCCGCTCACCGTCACCCTCGCCATGCTGGCGCCTCTGGTCCTGACGCTCGCCGCCGCGCTGCGCAGCCTGAAGGGCGACCCGTTCAAGGCGCACTGGGCCGCCGCTGCCGCCCTGATCGCCCCGCTGGGCGGCCTCGCGCTCGAAGTCACGTGGCAGCCCGCCACTCTCATCGGCGCTTGGCCCTGGGCGCTGCACGCACTGGCGCTCGGCGGGCTGATGACCGCGCTCGCCGCGCGCTTTGCCCGGATCGACGGCACGGACCGGCTGCGCGCCGCGCTGGCCACGCTTTCGGCGCTCGCCTGCCTCGCCTTTGCGCTGACCGTGATTCTCACCGATGCGGCGCTGACCCTCGCGCTGGCCGCCACCGTGCTGGCGGCCGCCGCGCTCGACCGGCGGTTCGACCTCGCGCCGATGACCGGCTTCATCACCGCCGGGATCGCCGCCCTGGGCTACCGGCTGCTGGCCGATCCCGGCCTCGACTGGGCGGTGGAGGTGGGCTTTGCCGAGATGTTCCTCACCTACGGCGGCACGCTGGCCGCCCTGCTCGCCGCCCGCGCCCTCCTGCCGGAGGCCCGGTCGCGCGCGAAGCTCTTCCTCGAAAGCGCCGCGTGGTCAGCGGGCGGCATGACCGCATCGCTGACACTCTACCACCTGATCGAAGGCATGACCGGCCACGCCGCGGGGCAGGAGCACTGGATCACCGGCCTGCACGCGACGATCTGGACGCTGGCCGCGCTGGCGCAGGTCATGCGCATGGGCGGCGGCGGGCCGCTCCGCCTGCTGCGCCTCGCCCTCGCGGTGATCTTCGGCCTCGTCGCGCTGGGGTTCGAGGCGGCAGCCCTCAGCCTCGCCAACCCGCTGTTCGGCGGACAGACCGTCGCGGGCCCGGTGCTGCTCAACACGCTGATCCCCGCCTACCTCCTGCCCGCGCTGGCGCTGGCCGTGGGCGCCGCGCGCCTCTCCGGCCCGAAAGCGCTGCGCATCGGTCTTGCGGTCCCGGCCACGGCGCTGACGGTGTTCTGGGCGGGCATGGCGATCCGCCACCTCTGGCAGGGCGGCGACGCCATGGGGATCGCGGCGGGCATCACCCAGCCGGAACTCTACAGCCACACCGTCGCGCTCCTGCTGGTGGGGGCCGCGCTTTTCACCCGGGCGCTGCAACGCCGGTCGGACCTGCTGCGCCGCGCCGGGATGGCGGTGATCGCCGTGGCGGTGGCGAAGGTGTTCCTCCTGGACATCTCCGGCCTCGACGGGCTGGCGCGGGTGTTCTCCTTCCTGCTGCTGGGGCTGTCGCTGGCCGGCCTCGCCTGGCTGAACCGCTGGGTGCAAAGCCGCCTGCCTTGACCGCGGGGCGTCCGAGCAGGTCTAACCGCAGGCGCACGCCAGCCCGCAACGGACGCCCGCCATGCCAGACCTGACCCGCGCCAAGGACACCGAAACCGACGCCCAGATCGCCGCGCGGCTGGCCGATCCGCCGGGCCGCGGCGACCTGCGCGACCTCGTCTACGGCGCGATCGACGGCGCGGTGACCACCTTCGCCATCGTCGCGGGCGTGCAGGGCGCGGGGCTGTCGACCTTCATCATCCTCGCGCTCGGCTTTGCCAACGTGCTGGCCGACGGCTTTTCCATGGCGGCGGGCAACTACATGGCCACCAAGGCCGAGCTGGACAACATCCAGCGCATCCGCCGCCTCGAGGAGGAGCTGATCCGCGCCGATCCCGACCACGAGCGGCGCGAGCTGCGCGCAATCCTCGCGCAGAAGGGCCTGTCGGGCGAGACGCTCGAAGCCGCCACCCGCCAGATCGCCCTCAACCGGCAAAGCTGGATCTCCATGATCCTCGACGGCGTCTACGGGCTGGGCTCCGCCGATCCGCACCCGATGCGGGCCGCGCTGGTGACCTTCGCCGCCTTCCTCGTGGCGGGGATGGTGCCGCTCCTGCCCTTCCTGCTGCCGGTGCCGGAACCCTTCGCGACCTCCGCCATCATGACCCTCGCCGCCTTCTTCGGGATCGGCACGCTGAAAAGCCGCTGGTCGCTGGCGCCGTGGTGGCGCTCCGGCACGGAAACGCTGCTGATCGGCGGCACGGCGGCGGCGCTGGCCTATTTCGTGGGCACGCTCTTCGGCTGACACGCCGCCCCGGCGAAGGCGGGCGCAGCTCTGTCTTGACCCGACTCGGCGTTTTCAGTCCGGTATACCCCACTACCCGCAGCGGTCCCCCGCCGCGATACTCCGCCCAAGCCATTTTCCAGCGCCCAGCCGATCCGAAGGATTTCCGGATGACCGAAGCTTTCATCGCCTCACAGACGACCGTTGTGCATCTGCTTGGCGCGCTTGGCCTGCTCATCCTCTTCACCGCCCATGCCGCCTGCGCCCTCCGGCCCGAGGCCCGGGCCTGCGCGGCCTACTTCGGCGCCAACGCCGTCGCCGCCGTGCTCGTCCTGCCCGCCGTCTGGGCCTTTGCCCCCGGGATCGTCGCGCTTCTGCCCGTGACATGGGCGGCGCTGAGCCTTGCCGCCGTGGCGCTGCGGCTGCGGCCCCGCCGCCCGTCGCGCCTGACCCCGGCGCAGATCCCATGGACCGCGCTGGCCCGCGATGGCCGCGCCCTGCCCGACACGGCGCCCCCCCGCTCCGGCTACGCCGCCTGACCGCCCTTCCGGCCGGGGCCGCCGCTCTGGACACCAACGCCGCGCCGGGTGAAAGAAACGGCATGACCCACACCCCTGCCACGGCCCCCAAGACCATCCTGATCCTCGGTGCCTACGGCCTGATCGGGACAGAGGTCTGCCGCACCCTTCACGCCCGTGGCCATCGCGTCATCGCCTCCGGCCGGTCCGCCGCCAGCGCCGCGCAGGCCCTGCCGATGCTGCCATTCCGCAAGGCGGACCTCTCGCGGATGGAGGCCTCCGGCTGGGCCGCGCTGCTCGACGGGGTCGAGGTCGTGGTGAACTGCGCGGGCGCCTTGCAGGACGGCCCGGGCGACGACCTCGAAATGCTGCATCACCACGCCGTCGCGGCCCTGGGCAAGGCCGCCGCGGCACGGGGCGTCCGTGTGGTGCAGGTCTCTGCCGCGGGCGTGCGGGCCGACCATCCCACCGTCTTCTTCGCGTCCAAGGCGCGGGGCGATGCGGCGCTTCTGGCCTCCGGCGCCGACGCCGTGATCCTGCGCCCCGGCCTCGTGATCGGGCAAAGCGCCTACGGCGGCACGATGCTTCTCAGGATGCTGGCCGCCGTGCCGCTGGTCCAGCCGCAGGCCCTGCCCGACACGCCGATCCAGACCGTATCGCTGGCCGATCTGGCAGAGGCGGTCGCAATCGCCGCCACAGGCGACCTGCCCGCGGGCCACACCTTCGACCTCGTCGAAGAGCAGACCCACAGCCTGGCAGAGGTCATCACAGCACATCGCCACGCCCTCGGCTTCGCGCAGGCGCGCGCCACACTCACCCTGCCCCACGGGACGCTCAAACCCACCGCCCGCATCGCCGACGCGCTTGCGCATGCAGGCTGGCGCAGCCCGCTCCGGTCGACCGCCATCGATGTGCTGGCCGACGGGGTGACCGGCGACCCGCGCCCGTGGCAGGCGCAAACCGGCCAGACCCTCGCGCCCCTGCAAGACACGCTGACCAAAGCCCGCCTCGGCCCCGAACACCGGCTACAGGCCCGTGCCGCGCTCCTGATGCCGCTGGCCGTGGCCACGCTGTCGCTCTTCTGGCTGCTGTCCAGGCTGATCGGCCTCTGGCAGATCGGCCCCGCCGCCGACCACCTGACGCGCATCGGCTGGCCCCAGCCCCTCGCATCCGCCTCCGTCGCCTTCTGGGCCGTGGTGGACGTGGCGCTTGGCCTCGCGGTCCTCTACCGACCCATTGCCGCCCGCGCCTGCCTTGCCATGATCGGCGTGTCGCTCATCTACCTCGCCTCCGCCACCCTCTTCACACCCGGCATGTGGGCCGATCCGCTGGGGCCGCTGGTCAAGGTGCTGCCCGCCATGATGCTCGCCGCCCTCACGCCCGCGCTGCTGGAGACGCGCTGATGCCCTATGCCGAGATCCTGCGCTGGCTGCATGTCGTCGGCGCCACCGTGCTTCTCGGCACCGGCGCGGGCATCGCCTTCTTCATGCTGATGGCACATCTGTCGCGGGACGCGCGGGCCATCGCCCATGTCGCCGGGACAGTGGTGCTGGCCGACACGCTCTTCACGCTGACCGCGGTGGTCGCCCAGCCGGTGACCGGCGTCCTGCTGGCACGGGAAATCGGCTGGAGCCTGACGGAGGGCTGGCTCCTCCTCTCCATCGCGCTTTACGTGCTGACGGGCGTGTTCTGGCTGCCGGTGGTCTGGATACAGATCCGGCTGCGCGACCTTGCCCGCGTGGCCGTGTCCGAGGGCACGCCGCTGCCCGACCGCTACTTCCGGCAGTTCCGCATCTGGTTCGCCTGCGGCTTTCCGGCGTTCTTCGCGGTGGCGGCGATCCTGTGGCTAATGCTCACCCGCCCGGCCCTGACGTTCTGACCTGACGTTCCGAACTGCCCCTGTCGCACATGAAAAAGGCCGGGACCCATCCCAGGGTCCCGGCCTCTCCGCACTTCAGTCGGGGGATTACTGAAGCGGAGTGGTGGTGGCGCCACCGTCCGAAGCATCGGGCGCGGCGGGAGCGGCCGGCGCGGCTTCGCTGGACGGATCGGCGGTCATCTCGGAAGCCACCGGGGCATCTGCCGCCGGAGCGCCCGAGTCGGGATCGACCGGAACCGCCGTTTCCTGTGCCGCCGGATCCACCGGGGTGGTGGTCGCGGACGGCCCGAGGAACACGGTCAGTGCCACGGCGATCACCAGCACGACACCGGCCACCAGCCCGGCGATGGACCAGACGCCCTTGCGGCGGGTCTGGACCAGCGCGGGATCGTCCCGGCCATAGGTCTCGGTGCGGTCACGGTGCATTTTCAGATACGGGTCTTCGGCCTCATACGTCATGGCCCATCTCCTCTTGGGTTGGTCCCGGGTTTGCGTACCGGGCACGACAATAGGATGGGGGTATTCGGCCGTGTCTCAATGCCCCCTCCCGGGCATCGGCCTGCGCCTGCCAAAACCGCATGCCGGGCCAAGCCGGTTCCCGCCGAAACGGCGCGCACCAAACCGGCGCGCAGCGCGGCAGGCGGATTTCTTCCGCGTTTCCGGGGGATTGGCCAGCTTCCGCCGACCTCAGGCGTGCGGCGGGAACCGACCTAGCGGAGAATCGGCACGCCGCCAGGGCCACGCATCTTCTCGACCACGCCGGCCCGCAGGCTGCCGCCGATCCGGTGCGCCAGCGCCGACCACGCCATCGCCTGCTCCGGCGTCAGTTCCGCCTGCAGCACCTGATCGAAAAGCGCCAGCCACGTCTCGAACATGCCGGGCCGGACGTTGCCCGCCTCTTGGTGCACCCGCACCGGGTTGCCGTCGTAGCGCCGCTCGCGGAGGATCGCGTTGGCCCAGAAGTCGGCCACCCGCGCCTCGTGCGACGGCCAGTCCTCCACATGCACGGCAAAGACCGGCCCCAGCCCCGGATGCACGCGGACGCGCGCATAGAAGGCCGCCACGACGCGCTCGATATCCGCGCGTGTCACCGGGAATTTCGCCTGTACCGCCATGTCCGCAACCCCTCTGCCGGACGCCTCGATCTTGCGGGCGCAGCATAGACCCGGGCAGGACCGGAGGTCACTGCGGCACAGGGTCATGACCGCACGGGCACGGGGGCCGGGATCGTCCAGCCACGGGGGCAGGACAACGCAGGCGCGGGCGGCACGACAGCGCTGGACCCCTCCGGCGCCGCGTCCTATAAGGCGCGCATGATGACCTGTGCTTTCATCATTCGAATTAGCTGCCCGGCGCTCTGAAGAGAGACGCCGGGACAAGGCGCATGGGCTGACCGCGCCGCCGCACCCCCGATACCCGCATTCCGACCCGAAGGACGCCCCCATGTGCGCCGACACCCCCGACACGATCGACTACAAAGACACGCTCGCGCTGCCGAAGACCGATTTCCCGATGCGCGCGGGCCTGCCCAAGCGTGAACCCGACTGGCTCGCCCGCTGGGCCGAGATGGACGTCTACGGCAAGCTCCGGGCCAAGGCCGCCGCGGACGAGAGCCGCGAAGGTTTTACGCTGCACGACGGCCCGCCCTACGCCAACGGCCACCTGCACATCGGCCACGCGCTGAACAAGGTGCTGAAGGACTTCATCGTCCGCAGCCAGCAGATGATGGGCCGCGACGCGCGCTACATCCCCGGCTGGGACTGCCACGGCCTGCCCATCGAGTGGAAGATCGAGGAACAGTACCGCGCCAAGGGCAAGGACAAGGACGCCATCAATGTCGTCGACTTCCGCCAGGAATGCCGCCGCTTCGCCGAGGGCTGGATCGACATCCAGCGCGAAGAGTTCAAGCGGCTCGGCGTGACCGGCAACTGGGCCGATCCCTACCTGACCATGGACTTCCACGCCGAACGCGTGATCGCCGAGGAATTCCAGAAGTTCCTGATGAACGGCCTCGTCTACCAGGGCTCCAAGCCGGTGATGTGGTCGCCGGTCGAAAAGACCGCGCTGGCCGAGGCGGAGGTGGAATACCACGACCGCCAGACCGACGCGATCTGGGTGGCCTTCCGTGTCGCGGGGATCTCCGGCTCCGACGCGCTGACCGACCTGCTGCTCGACCAGGTCGGAGAGGAGAAGTACTCCGAGGAAGTGCAGGCGCTTTCGGCCGACTGCGCCAACGCCTACGTCATCATCTGGACGACGACGCCCTGGACCATCCCGCAGAACCGCGCGATCTGCTACAACCCGGCGATCAGGTACGGCATCTACGAGGTGCTCGACACGCCCGAGGAATGCTGGGCCGTGAAGGGCGAGAAATACGTCATGGCCGACGACCTGGCCGAGGCGACCTTCGCCCGCGCCCGGCTGGAGCCGCACCAGTTCACCCGCCTGCGCGACGCTCCGCCGGAGCTGCTCGACTGCTTCACCTGCGCCCACCCCTTCGAGGGCGTGCCGCAGGGCGGCGGCGAGTGGAACTACCCGGTGCCGGTGCTGCGCGGCGAACACGTCACGGCGGATGCCGGGACCGGCTTCGTGCACACCGCCCCTTCGCACGGCGACGACGACTACGCCATCGGCCGCGCGCACGGGCTGGAGATGACCTACAACATCCTCGACGACTCCTCCTTCCGCGAGGACCTGCCGTTCTTCGGCGGGCTGCGGATCTACGACGAGAAGGGCAAGCCCGGGAAGGCCAACAAGGCCGTCATCGACAAGCTGATCGAGGTGCATCACCTGCTGGCCCGCCAGCGGCTGACGATCTCGGACGCGCACTCCTGGCGCTCCAAGGCGCCGGTGATCCGTCTCAACCGTCCGCAGTGGTTCGCCGCCATCGACAAGCCGGTGGGCGACGGCAACGACGCCTACGGCACCACGATCCGCACCCGCGCGCTGACCTCCATCGACGAGCTGGTGCAGTGGACGCCGCAGACCGGGCGCAACCGCCTGCACTCGATGATCGAGGCGCGGCCCGACTGGGTGCTCTCGCGCCAGCGCGCCTGGGGCGTGCCGCTGACCTGCTTCGTGCGCAAGGACACCCGGCCCGACGATCCGGACTTCCTGCTGCGTGACGAGAAGGTCAACGCCCGCATCCTCGAAGCCTTCGAGGCCGAAGGCGCGGATGCCTGGTACAAGCCCGGCGCCAAGGAGCGGTTCCTCGGCAACGACCACAATGCCGCCGAGTACGAACAGGTCTTCGACGTGCTCGACGTGTGGTTCGACAGCGGCTCGACCCACGCCTTCGTGCTGCGCGACCGCGAGGACGGATCGAAGGACGGCCTGGCCGACCTCTACCTCGAAGGCACCGACCAGCACCGCGGCTGGTTCCATTCGTCGATGCTGCAGGCCTGCGGCACGCGCGGACGGGCGCCCTACCGCGGCGTGCTGACCCACGGCTTCACGCTGGACGAGAAGGGCAACAAGATGTCCAAGTCGCTCGGCAACACCGTGGCGCCTGAGGACGTGACCAAGCAGTACGGCGCCGACATCCTGCGGCTCTGGGTGGCGCAGTCGGACTACACCGCCGACCTGCGCATCGGGCCCGAGATCCTCAAGAACGTGGCCGACAGCTACCGCCGCCTGCGCAACACCATGCGCTACCTGCTGGGCGCGGTCAGCCACTTCACCGAGGACCAGCGCGTCGACGCGCGTGACATGCCGGAACTGGAACAGTACATCCTGCACCGCCTCGCGGAGCTGGATAAGACGGTGCGCGAAGGCTATGCGAAGTACGACTTCCAGGGCGTCTTCCAGCAGGTCTTCAACTTCTGCACCATCGAGCTGTCGGCCTTCTACTTCGACATCCGCAAGGACGCGCTCTATTGCGACGGCGACACCGCCCGCCGCCGTGCCGCGCGCACCGTGATGGACATCCTCTTCCACCGCCTGACGACCTGGCTCGCCCCGATCCTCGTCTTCACGATGGAGGAAGTCTGGCTGGAACGCTTCCCGGGCGACGACAGCTCCATCCACCTGCAGGACATGCCGGAGACGCCCGCCGACTGGCGCGACGCCACGCTGGCGTCGAAATGGCAGATGGTGCGCCGCGCCCGACGCGCGGTGACGGCGGCGCTGGAAATCCAGCGCACCGACAAGGTGATCGGCGCCTCGCTCGAGGCCGCGCCGGTGGTGCACGTCTCCGACACCGCGATGCTCGAGGCGCTGAAGACCACCGCCTTCGAGGACATCTGCATCACCTCCGCCATCACGCTGACCGACGCCCCGGCACCCGACGACGCCTTCCGCGTGACCGACGTGCCGGAGATCGCCGTGGTCTTCGCCAAGGCGGAGGGCGAGAAGTGCCAGCGCTGCTGGAAGATCCTGCCGGACGTGGGCACCCACAGCCACCCGGCCACCTGCGCCCGCTGCGACGAGGCGCTGTCCTGAACACCCGAACGCCCCGGCCCACGCGCCGGGGCGTTCTTCTTTCCGGACCACCGCCAGCCGTCTGACCGGCCCGTCACAGGCGCCCGGCGTCCGCAAAACTTGCCCCAACGTCACCCTTTTGCCAGTATCATCCGGAGACTTTCTCCGGAGGCCCGATGTTCCGCCGCACCTTCCTGCTGTCGCTGCCCGCGCTCGCCGCCTGCACCATTGCGCCGCAGGGCCTGTCGCTCGCGCCGAACTCCACGCTGATCCTGACCCGCCACGCCGACCGGCAGGACAAGCTCGACCTGCTGAGCGCCAAGGGCCGGGACCGGGCCCGCGCGCTGGTCGCGGCGACCAAGGACCTGCGTGTCACCCGCATCCACGCCCCCGGCATCGACCGCAACCTCGAAACCGCCGCACCGCTCGCCCGGGCGCTGGACCTGCCGGTCGAACGCATCCCGCAGGAACAGCCCACCGCCGCGCTGGTGCAAAGCGCGCAGGGCCGGTCCGTCATCTGGATCGGCAACAAGGGCAACCTGACCCGCATCTGGGAAGACCTCCGGCTCTCCGGTCCCGCGCCGCTGGACTACGGCGATCTCGCCATCCTCCGCGCCGACGTCAACGGGACCGTCACCATCGAACGCCGCCGCTATGGACCCGCCTGACGACGCCATAGCCCACGCGCTCCTCTGCCTCGCCCGGGACCGCGCACCCCGCAGCTTCTGCCCGTCGGAGGCGGCCCGCGCCCTCTCCGGCGACTGGCGCCCGCTGATGCCGCGCGTCCGCGCCTTGGCCGCCACGCTGCCGCTCATCGCCACGCAAAAGGGCACCCCGGTCGATCCCGTGACCGCCCGCGGGCCGATCCGGCTTACCCTAAAAGCGGATCGTTGACGTGAACACTCGCCCTATGGTCTAGTAAACCCATTCAGTCCCGCATTCCGCGCCCCTTCCTTTGTTCAGGATATTGCCATGGCCAGCCTCACCGATCCGCAGATGTCGGCGGAAGACATGGATGCCATGCTGGCCTCGGGCATGGCAGAGAACGAACTCCGCGCCGAATTCGGCGACGCCCTCTACGAGGAACTGCACGACCTCGCCCGCATGGCGCAGGAGGCCAAGGCCCGGCGCAGCGCCTCCGCGGGTCACGTTTTCATCCTGCCCGGCATCATGGGGTCCAGGCTGTCTGTCATCGACGGCGGCCACAGCGACGAAATCTGGCTCTCCGTCCTGAACCTCTTCAGGGGACGCGTCACCGAACTGGCCTATCCCTCCGACACCTTCCGCGTCACCGCTTCCGGCGTGTTCCTCTTCGCCTACCAGCGGATGCGGCTGCGGCTGATCATCAAGGGGCACGACGCGCAGTTCCTGCCCTTCGACTGGCGCGAAGACGTGGCCACCACCGCCGACCACCTCTGGCCCGCCATCGAGGCGGTGGAAAAGCCGGTCTCGCTGGTCTGCCATTCCATGGGCGGGCTGGTGGCGCGGGCGCTGGCGGCGCGCGACGCCGACCGCCGCCTGATCCGCAAGGTGGTCACGCTGGGCACGCCGAACCTCGGCTCCTATTCCCCGGTCATGACCCTGCGCGGCCTCAACGACAAC
Organism: Sagittula sp.; assembly: GCF_052825245.1. Classification (NCBI taxonomy): domain Bacteria; kingdom Pseudomonadati; phylum Pseudomonadota; class Alphaproteobacteria; order Rhodobacterales; family Roseobacteraceae; genus Sagittula; species Sagittula sp. The sequence continues at coordinate 35,274 of NZ_JBRBWD010000016.1, read as the reverse complement.
ATCCACCTCCTCGCCCGGCTCGACAGCACCGGCATCGGGCCGAAGGCGCTGGTCGAGACCCTCGTCAACCGCTTCCCCGGCCTCCTGCAGATGATGCCCTCCCCCGACGCGCGGCGCGACGAGCACTGGTTCGACGCAGGATTCTGGCCGAAGAAGGACAGCCTGATCCCCGACGCCGCGATCCTCGCCGCCGCGGGCAAGGCACAGGCCGACCTTCCCCCGCCGGACGACCGCTTCACCCAGATCGTGGGCCTGGGACGGCGCACCGTTCACGACGTGCGCATCGACAAGGGCCAGCTCTTCTACAACCACAACGACGACGGCGACGGCACCGTGCCCCGCACCCTGGCCGAGATGGACGGCGCCGACCGCCGCTTCTACATCGAGGGCACACACGGCCAGCTCTGCAACCTGCGCGCCGCCATCGACGCCTGCGACGCGGTGCTGAACGGCCGCGTGCCCGACCTGGCCGAAGATCCGGCGCAGGTCCGCAGCCTGACGGCCAGCCTCCGTACAGAGCCCGAGAAGGCCATGCGCAGCGCCGCCCGCAGCGGCCTGCCCCGCACCGCCGATCCCGACGACCCGGCCTTCTCAGAACAGGCGCTGCTCGCGGGCTTCCTCTCTGCCGATGCCGACATCGACAAGGCCGAGCGCGAGAGCCTCCGGCCCGCCGCGGCAAAGGCCGCCCCGCCGCAGCCGCCGGTCGACGACGCCACCTACGTCTACACCCGCCAGACAAAGGCCCTGCGGCGCATCAACATCGACGTGATGAACGCCGACATCCTCGACGTGCCCGCCGACGCCTATGTCCTCGGTATCTTCGAAGGGGTCACAACGCTCGGCGGTGCCATCGGCGCGGTGGATTTCGAACTGGACGGGATGCTCTCCGCCCAGATCGCCGACGGCCAGATCACCGGCCGCAAGGGGGAGGTCACCTTCATCCCGATCCCCCGCCACCACCTGCGCACCTCGCATGTGGTCGTTGTGGGCCTCGGCGCCTTCGGCGCGAAGGAGACGATTACCGCCGCGGTGCGCATCGCCGGGCGCAACATGATGCGCTCGCTCTGCATCTCCGAGGTGTCGAGCTTTGCCGGTGTGCTGCTGGGCGCGGGCTCCGGCCCCACCCCGGTCGAGATCTTCCGCGAACTCTTTGCCGGGATCTTCGAGGCGCTGGAAGACTGGGACGAGGACCAGAGCTTCTCCTGCATCAGGCTCTGCGAATACGACCCGCACCGCTACGAGGAAATCGCCGACGGGCTCAACCGCACCTTCGCCGGGTTCAACATGTCGGACTGCGAGATCGTGGTGCAGAAGAAACCGGCGCCCGTGCGCCGCCGCCGCGCCGCCCCGGCACCGCGCCCGCACCTGCCCGAGATCTTCACCGTCCAGGCCGAGGTGAAGGAGGAGGACCGCGATCCGGTGGTGACCCTCCAGCTTCACCACGTGCCCGGCTCCAGCAACAGCGAGGCGCGGCTCGCCACCTCGCAGATGACCTTCCAGATGTCCGAACTGGACGCCCGCACGGCGCCCCTGTCGCAGGCGATGACCGCGGAAAAGCTGCGCGGCGTGGCGGAGGACATCGAGAAGCTCGTCCTCTCCCAGGCCTTCCGCGAAAGGATGGCGGCCGAGCAGAGCTTCGAATACGGGCTGCAGGTGGTCTGCGACACGTGGGCCTCGCGCATCCCGTGGGAGGTGCTGCACCTCGGCAAGGCGCCGGTCGCGCTGCGGGGCGGGCTGAACCGCTGGTACCTGCCGGCCTCGGGCGGCGTCCGCCGCGCCGCGCGCCGCCCGATCCGCAGCCGCAGCCGGGGACGGCCGGTCAACGTCCTGATGGTCGCCGATCCGACGCGCGACCTGTCCGGCGCCCGCAAGGAGGCGCGGCGGATCGAGGCGACCCTGGCCGCGCGCCCGGGCGTGCGGCTCGACACCCGCGAGGGCGGCGAGGCGACGGTCGCCGCGGTCAAGGCGGCGCTCGGGCAGGACGACATGGGCCGGGTCTACGACATTTTCCACTATGCCGGGCACGCCTTCTTCGACCCGGCGGACCGGGCGCGCAGCGGGCTGATCCTGGCGGGCGAGGACATGCTGCACGGCACCGACATCGCCGACATGGCGCAGGTGCCGGGGTTCGTCTTCCTCAACGCCTGCGAATCGTTGCGCGTGCGCAAGCGCGCGGCAAGCGAGGCCAGGCCGCCCACCGCGCAGGACTTCGCCGAGCGCAATACCGGCCTGGCCGAGGCCTTCCTGCTCGCAGGCGTCCGTCACATCGTGGGCACCTTCTGGCCGGTGAACGACGACACGGCGGTGAACTTCTCGTCGGTGTTCTACGAACAGGTGCAGACCCAGACCATCGGCACCGCCCTGACAGAGGCACGCCGGATCATCCACGAGGTCCACGACAGCAGCGAATGGGTGAACTACATCCACTACGGCGCCGCCAACGATCCGATCTGAGCCGGGGCAACCGTCACGGCACCACTTTCGTCCCGCGCGGCCTCTGCCCGGGGCGCGGGCTGGAGGGCGGGCCGCTGAAACCGCGAGGGTTCAGTCGGAGCGGCCGGAAGGCAGCGCCAATGCACGAGATGGGAAACACCGTGCCCGCGCCGTCAGACGCCGGGCATCACCCCCTGCACGAAAGGCAAATTCCCGTCAGGCCAGCCCGCGGTCCCGGGCGATCATCGCAGCATGGGTCCGGTTGCGCGCCTCCAGCTTGCGCGACAGCGTCTTGACGTGCAGCTTCACGGTGACCTCCTGCAGGTCGAGGTCGCGGGCGATTTCCTTGTTGGCCTTGCCGTCGCAGATGCCGCGCAGCACTTCCAGCTCGCGCCGGGTCAGCATGCCGCCCGCGTCGTCCGGGTTCTTCTGCATGAATTCGATCGGGGCATAGATCTCGCCCGCCGCCATGAACCGCGCCGCCGTCAGCAGCGACCGCGCCGACAGGGTCTTGGGGATGAAGCCCTGCGCACCGGATTTCAGCGCCGCGTCCGCCACATCGCGCGAGGCGCTGCCGGACAGGATCGCCACCGGGCGGCCCTCGTTGGCATCGCGCATCCGCGCCAGCCCTTCCAGACCGTTCATGCCCGGCATGTTGTAGTCGAGGAGGACCAGATCGAACGTCCCGGACGTCCGTGCCGCGTTCACCGCCTCCTCCAGCGTTGCGACCGTCTGCACCTCTTCGATGTCAGACCCGTCCAGGAATGCCGCGATCGTTTCCCGCACGAGGTCATGATCGTCGGCCACCAGAATACGCATACCACGTTCCCTTCGTCTTCGGCACCGCGCGGACACGCGACACCCCTTTCCATCACTTCAGGTCAGGTCAGCCGTGTTGCGGTCTTGCCTTAATATACTTAAGACACGATTTACCCGACACGAACCTGTCAATCGCAGAAACAATCGTAGAAACGAATCTCGGAACCAAAAAAACCCTTCAAGGCTGCAAAAGTCGCGAAATTGTGAGTGTCCGGCAGGCGTACCGCCCGCCACATATACGAATGAACACCCCCTTTATACCAACAGCCGGTGGTGCGCCAGCGGTCTGAAGGCTAGCTTCTACCTTACGAAAAGAAATGCGACGATCACTTTATCGGAGGTTGCAGTGCTCGGAAAGCGTATTGTCGGCATCGTCAGGATATTCCTGGCCATCGTTGCCATGGGCACAGCCGGGTACGCTCAGGACCTGCCGCAGCCTGAAGGACCCGTGCTGCTGACCGTCGTCGGCGACCTCGCCGTCACGAATGCGCCCGGCCGGGCCGAGTTCGACCGCAAGATGCTCGAAGACCTCGGCATGCGCGAGATCGAGACCTCGACCATCTGGACGGAAGGCACGCAGGTCTTTGCGGGCCCGCCGCTCAAGGCCGTGGCCGACAGGCTCGGGATCGAGGAAGGCACGATCCGTGCCGTTGCGATCAACGACTACGCCATCGAACTCCCCTTCTCCGACGTCACCGAAGACGCCGCGATCCTCGCGCTCGACCGCAACGGAGAGCCGATGTCGATCCGCGAAAAAGGTCCGCTGTGGATCATCTTCCCCTACGACAGCGACCAGCGTTTCCGGGCCGAAACCTACCATGCGCGCAGTATCTGGCAACTTGATACGCTCGAAGTCCTTCCCTGACATGCCCCGGCTCTGCTAGGGGCGTGGCGTGAAAACCCGCCGGACACCTTTCAGATTCTCGCGTAACACGCTGGTGCGCCGTGGCGTCACGGCCCTCGTCATCGCGAGCCTGATCACCGTGCTCGGGGTCCTGGGCCTCGAGGTGCGCCACCAGCTCACCCATCTCGCCAACTCCGCTTCCGAAAACGTCCAGTGGACCCTCGGGCAGGCCGAGACGGAAATCATCGCGCTGGAACTGGCGACGGTGAATGCCCTGCACGCCGACGACGACGCGGCCGCGCTGGACGAGGTGCGCCTGCGCTTCGACATCGCCTACAGCCGGATCGAGACGCTGCAGAACGCGCAGGTGCTGGCGGACCTGCGCCGTGTTCAGGACATCGGAAGCGAAATTCAGGCCGCGCTCGACTTCCGCGAGGCCTGGGTGCCGGTCATCGACGGCTCCGACGAGGTGCTCCGAGCCGCGCTGCCCGACCTGCTCGACGCGGCCGAGACGGTGCGCGCGGAACTGCGCCGCCTCGCCCTCAGCGGCATCGCCTTCTTTGCCCGGACCGGCGACGAACGCCGGATCGAGATCAGCCGCACGCTCAGCAGCATCGGCCTGACGACCATGGTTCTGGTCGCCCTCCTGCTGGTCCTGATCGCTGCCGTTCTCCGCCTTGCCCGCCAGCGCGAGGGCGAGGCCCAGGCCAACTTCGAGACGCGGCGCCGGATGGAGACGATCATCTCCACCTCGCTCGACGCCGTGGTCGCGGTCAACCGGTCGAACCGGATCGTCGAATGGAACGGCGCCGCGGAACGGGTCTTCGGCTACACCCGGGCCGAGGCGATCGGAGCCGACATGCCCTCGCTCATCGTGCCGCCGCACTTCCGCGAGATGCACAACTCGGGGATGACGCGCTACCTGGCCAAGGGCGAACCGCGCGTCATCGGCCGCGGCATCGTCCAGCTCGAGGCACGGCGCAAGGATGGCACGATCTTTCCCGTCGACCTGTCGCTGGCCAAGGCGCAGGCCCCGGCGGGCGAGATCTTCGTCGCCTTCCTGCGCGACATTTCCGACCGGATGCGCAGCGACGAGGCCCTGCGCCGCGCCCGCGACCGCGCCGTCGCCGGCGAAAAGCAGAAGGCCGAACTGCTGGCCGTCATGAGCCACGAGATGCGCACGCCGCTGAACGGCATCCTCGGCACGCTGGAACTCCTCGAGGCCGACAGCCTGCCCGCGGAGGACCAGCGCTACCTGCGCATCATCCGGCAATCGAGCGAGATCCTCCTCCGCCATGTCAACGAGGTGCTCGATATCTCGCGGCTGGACGCGGGCAAGATGACCCTGCGCAAGACCCGTTTCGACCTCGTGGCGCTGCTCGAGGAGATCGTCGAAAGCCAGGCCGACCGTGCCCGCGCGCAGGGCAACCTGCTGACGCTGCGCCCGCTGAACCCGGCCCTGCACGAGTCCTACTCCGACCCCGACCGCCTGCGGCAGATCATGCTGAACCTCGTGTCGAACGCGATCAAGTTCACCGCCGGGGGCCAGATCACCATCGAGGCGGACTGCGATTCCGGCATGGACGAGTGCGAGCTGCGGGTGATCGACACCGGCGTGGGGATCAAGCCGGACGACCTCGAACGCATCTTCGACGACTTCGTGACCATCGACTCCAGCTACGGGCGGCGCAACGCCGGCACCGGGCTGGGGCTCGGCATCTCGCAAAGGCTGGCCACGGCGCTGGGGGGCGAACTGGGCGCGGAAAGCGAACCGGGCGACGGTTCCGTCTTCTGGCTGCGGCTGCCGCTTGCCCCACCCGCCGATGCCCCGCGCACCGCCCCCAAGGTGGCAGAGCCCCCGCCTGCCGCGCCCGCGCTGCCGCCGCTCGACGTGCTGCTGGTGGAGGACAACGCCGTCAACCGCGAGGTCGCGGGCCACATGCTGCGGCGCGACGGCCACCGCGTGACGGAGGCGACGGACGGGCGCGAAGGCGTGCGGCTTGCGCAGGCGCACGATTTCGACGTGATCCTGATGGACATCTCCATGCCCGGCATGGACGGCATCCAGGCCTCCCGCGCGATCCGGCAGTCGGCCGGGGCCCGTGCCAAGGCCCCCATCGTCGCCACGACGGCCCACGCCATGCCCGAGGAGGTCCGCGCCTTCCATGACGCGGGCATCGCCACCGTCCTGACCAAGCCGATCAGCGCCCGCGCGCTGCGGCAGGCGCTGGCCAGCGTGCTCGCGGCGGGCGCCCTGCCCGATCGTGCGGACGGCATCCCCTCTGCCGGGGCAACGGGTCCGCGCAACGCGGCGCCTCCCGACATGGGGCCCGAGCTGATCGACCGCGTTCACCTCGACGAACTGCGCGAGGAACTGCCAGAGGACAAGCTCACCGCCTCGCTCCGCACCTTCGCCCATGAGGTGGAGGCCTTCCTGTCCGACCTGCCCATCGACGGCATGGCCGGGATCGACACCGCCGCCGTACGGGACCTGGGCGCCGAGGCGCACCGCCTCGCCGGGTCCTCCGGCGTGTTCGGGGCGCTGCCGATGGCCGACGCGCTGCGCACCTTCGAACGCCACGCCCGCGCCGACGACAGGACGGCCCTCGCCGCTGACGCGGCCGCGCTCCGGACCTTGTGGCGCGACACCCGCGCCGCGCTCTGCGCCGAGGGACTGGAGCCCTCCGCCCGCGCCTGAGCAGCGACGGCGGAGGTGGTTTCCGCATCCGCCGCATGTACAAAACCGCCACGCAACAGCGAAGACAACCCTTCCCCGGCGATACATCGGCCCATCGCCGTATGCCGCACCGGCCCGGTCGGTCCGGGCCCAGGGGAACGGGTTCAGCTTCCCTGCCAACGCCCCTGGAAGCCACCTCCGCCTAACGGGGTTCCTTGCCGCAGCGGATCGGCTTGATGTCCAGCAGCGGCGTGCCGTCGAGACAGTCCAGCCCGCGCACCACCAGCCGCGCCCCCTCGCGCCGCAACAGCCGCACGGAGGAGACGCCCAGCGGGTTCGGCCTGAGCGGGGACCGCAGGGTGAAGGTGCCGCGCGGCGCGCCCTCGCCCCGCCGCTGCTGGGTCAGCAGGTCGCGCCGCGCCTCGTGCAGCCAGTAGAGCAGTTGCAGGTGGTCCTGCCCCTCGATGCCGTCAAGCGCAGGCACGTAGGGCGCGTGGAGGTCGACGAAACACTCCGGCCCCTCCTCCATGTCGCCCTGATGCGGACAGAGGCTGCGGTCGGTGAAGGGGGTGCGCAGGACCCCGATGAACCGCAGGCCCGCGTCCTCCGCAGCCGGCAGATCGACCCGCAGCTCTCCGGGCCGCTGCGCATCGCCGTGATGGTCCGCCATGATCCTCACCTCCCACACTGGCCGCAGCAGGGCGGCGCAAAGCCCCGCCTTACAGGATGTCGTCCCCGGGCCGGAGACCGCCGGTCGATGACCGGGCGCTCCGCCACGGTTCCAGCACAACGGCCCTCGCCATCCGGACACGGCGCAAAGCCCCGTGCCACCCATCGTCTTCCCCTGGCAGGAGACTTGCCGTCGACAACCCCACGGCCCCGCGTCGAGCCTTGCCCTGCCGTAGGGCGGCGCACAGCCCCGCCCTACGCCTTGTCACATCGCCGGGCCGGGGCCAGCAAGATGACCTTATCCCGCCCTAACCGCACGCAACCGACGCGCCCTGCACCCGGCCCCCGTCAGAGGATCACCCGGTGCTCCGCCTGCCCCTGCACGTCCTTGAGGTCGGCGTAGAAGGTCTGCCCCGCCAGCGCGTCGTCCGGCTGGCCGGTGGAGGCGGAGGTGACGAACAGCCGCCGCCGCTCCGGGCCGCCGAAGGACGGGCAGCTCACCTGGATCGCGGGCATCGGCAGCGCCCTGAGGAAGGTGCCGTCCGTCCCGTAGCACGATACCTGCGACGACCCCCATTGCGCCGTCCAGAGCCGCCCCTCCGTGTCGATCACCGCGCCGTCCGGCTTCACCACCGGCGTCCCGGTCATGTCGATGAACACCTCGCTCTCGCCCGCGGGCCAGCCGTCTGCGTCCAGCGCTACCCGGCGCACCGTCCGCGTCGGCGTGTCTGCGAAATACGCCGTGCGCCCGTCCGGCGCGAAACAGATCGCGTTCGACACGGTGATGTCGGGATAGAGAAGCCGCAGCTCCCCCCGGTAGTAGCGGTAGATCGCCCCTGCGCCGGTCGTCTGGGCATAGGCCATCGTCCCGATCCAGAAGCCGCCCTGCGGATCGGCCCGGCCGTCGTTGGAGCGGTTGTCGGGGTTGTCGTCCTCGAGGCCGATCACGTGCTCCTCGGTCCCTGCCTCGATGTCGAACAGGAACAGGTCCCGCTCCGACGCCACCAGCAGCCGGTTGCGGTCCACCCAGCCCGCGGCCGAAACGGCGCGGTCAAAGGACCATTCCCGCTGGCCCGTGCCGTCATGCTCGAACAGCTTGTGGCCGAGGATGTCGAACCAGAAGAACGTCTCCCGCTCCGGATGCCAGAGCGCCCCCTCCCCGAGGATGCATTTCGTGTCGGACAGGACCTTGACCTCTGCCATTCCGCTTTCCCTCCCGCGTGATGTTGGCGCTACCCTGCCACCGTCACCACACCGCCGTCCACCGCCAAACACTGGCCGGTGATCGCGCCGGAGGCCGCCGACGACAGGAACAGCACCGGGCCGACGATGTCCTCCGCCCGCAGGTGGCGCGGCAGGCACTGCCGCCCGAGGACATCCGACAGCGCCTCCGGCGTAGCCCAGAGCCGCAGCTGCCGCTCCGTCAGCACCCAGCCGGGGGCCACCGCGTTCACCCGGATGCCGTCGGCGCCGAACTCGCGCGCATGGCCGCGGGTCAGGGCGGTGATCGCGCCGTTGGCGGCGGTGTAGGCCGGCATGTCCGCCATGCCCATCATGTAGCTGATCGAGCTGAAGTTCACGATCACCCCGCCGCCCAGGTCGCGCATCATCGGCACCACCGCCTGCGTGGCAAAGAAGTACGGATCGAGGTTGACCGCCAGCGCCGCGCGCCAGGCTTCCGGATCGGTCTCCAGCGTGGCGTGGCGGGTGTCGTTGGCGGCGTTGTTGACCAGCACGCGCACCGGCCCCTGCCGCTCGGCCGTGCGCTCGATGGCCGCCTGAAGCGCCGCCGTGTCGGTCACGTCGCAGGGCAGGAAATCCGGCGCCCGCCCGTGTTTCGCCGCCATCTCGGCGCAGAACTCCTGCGCGTCGGACCGCTGGACGAAAGTGACCCGCGCCCCCTGCCCGAGGAACCCGTCCACCAGCGCCGCGCCGATCCCCGAACCGCCGCCGGTGACGAAGACCGAGGTCCCCTCCAGATCCTGATACCGTGCCATACTCATGACTGCCTCCACTGCCGCACCCGGCTGACGCGCGCGCCCGCCGCGGCAACGACACTGACGGCACAACCGGGCTTCTGCAAGGGCGTCCGGGGGGTGGCGCTGGCCGGCGTTTTCCGCTCTAGTCGGCGCGAACCGCCCCGCGCCGGGGCCTTACGGAGCCCGATCATGACAACCTGCGTCTTCGTCCAGATCCGCTGCACGCCCGGCACCGCCTACAAGGTCGCCAAGGACATCGCCCTGCGCGAGATCCACTCGGAGCTGTTTTCAACCAGCGGAGAATTCGACCTGCTGGTGAAGCTCTACATCCCCGAGGACGAGGACATCGGCAAGTTCATCGCCGAGAAGATCGCCAACGTCGAGAACATCCAGCGCACGCTGACCACACTGACCTTCCGGGCCTTCTGAACCGGCCCCTTCGGCACACGCAAAAAACCAAGACAAGACGACAACGAGAACACAGGGAGACATTCCATGAACCGCAGAACCCTTGCGCTGACCACTGCGATCGGCCTCATGGCCGCCTTGCCCGCCGCGGCGGAGGTCAAGGTCGGCATGATCACCACGCTCTCCGGCGGCGGCGCCTCGCTCGGGATCGACACCCGCGACGGCTTCCTCCTGGCGATCGAGCAGGCAGGCCGCGACGACGTGGAGGTGGTGGTCGAGGACGACCAGCAGAAGCCCGAGGTGGCCGTGCAGCTGGCCGACAAGATGATCCAGTCCGAGAAGGTCGACGTGCTGACCGGCATCGTGTGGTCGAACCTCGCCATGGCGGTGGTGCCGGCGGCGACGGCGCAGGGGCTGTTCTACCTCTCGACCAACGCGGCGCCGGCGCAGCTTGCGGGCGCGGGCTGCAACCCGAACTACTTCTCGGTGAGCTACCAGAACGACAACCTGCACGAGGCCGCGGGCGCCTATGCCACGAAGGAAGGTTTCACCAACACCTTCATCCTGGCGCCGAACTACCCGGCGGGGCAGGACAGCCTGAACGGCTTCAAGCGGTTCTACGAGGGCGAGCTGGCGGGCGAGATCTACACCACGCTGGGCCAGACCGATTACGCCGCCGAGATCGCGCAGATCCGGGCCTCGGGCGCGGATTCGGTGTTCTTCTTCCTGCCGGGCGGGATGGGCATCTCCTTCCTCAAGCAATACGCGGATTCCGGCGTCGAGCTGCCGCTGGTGGGCCCGGCCTTCAGCTTCGACCAGAACATCCTGCAGGCCGTGGGCGACGCGGCGGTGGGGGTGAAGAACACCTCCTCGTGGTCGAAGGACCTCGACAACCCGGCCAACGCCGCCTTCGTCGAAGCCTACTCCGCCAAGTACGGCCGCCTGCCGTCGATCTACGCGGCGCAGGGCTATGACACCGCGAACCTGCTGCTCTCGGCCATCGACAAGGCGGAGGTCGGCGACGACGCGGCCTTCGGCGCGGCGCTGAAAGAGGCGGATTTCGACTCCGTGCGCGGGTCGTTCTCCTTTGCGGCGAACAACCACCCCATCCAGAACCTCTACACCCGCGAGGTGATCAAGGAGGGCGACATCTTCACCAACAAGATCGTCGCCACTGCGATGGAGAACCGCGACAACGCCTACGTCGGCGACTGCAAGATGTGATCCGGGCCGAGGCGGCGCGAAGCCCCGCCCTACAGGACGTGCCGCCCCCGGTCCGGTGTGACGCCGTGACCCCGGGGGCGTGACAGCCCGTAGGGCGGGGCTTTGCGCCGCCCGCCGTCCGGTCCGAAGCGCCAAGATCCCCGCCATGACCCCGCCATGACCCCGACCCTCATCGCAGAGCAGGTCCTCAACGGCCTGCAATCCGGCATCATGCTGTTCCTGATGGCCGCAGGCCTCACGCTGATCTTCGGCGTGATGGGGCTGATCAACCTTGCCCACGGATCGCTCTACATGGTCGGCGCCTTCTGTGCCGCCGCCACCGCCGCCGCCACCGGATCCTACGCGCTGGGTCTGGTCGCGGCGCTGGCGGGCGCCGCCGCCGCGGGCGCGCTGATCGAACTGACGGTGATCCGGAGGCTTTACGGGCGTGACCACCTCGACCAGGTGCTGGCCACCTTCGCGCTGATCCTGATCTTTTCCGAGGGGACGCGCTGGCTGTTCGGCTCCTTTCCCCTGTATCTCGACGTGCCGCCCGCGCTTTCGGGCCCCGTCACCCTGCCCTTCGGCATCCAGTACCCGCTTTACCGGCTGACCCTGATCGGCGCCGGTCTGGCGCTGGCGGCGGCGCTCTTCTGGCTGATCGGCCGGACCCGGCTGGGCATCCGCATCCGCGCGGGCGAGAACGACCGCGAGATGATCGCCGCCCTCGGCGTGAACATCGACGCGCTCTACACGCTGGTCTTCGCGCTCGGCGCGGCGCTTGCGGGTCTGGCGGGCGCGCTGGTGGGGACGCTGCAATCGGTGCAGGTGGGCATGGGCGAGCCGGTGCTGATCCTCGCCTTCGTCACCATCGTCATCGGCGGCATAGGCTCGATCAAGGGGGCGCTGGTGGGGGCCCTGCTGGTGGGGCTCACCGGCACGCTGGGCAGCGTCTTCCTGCCTGAGCTCTTCAAGCTCTTCATGCCGCCGTCCGAGGCCACGCAGACCGGCTCCGCGCTGGCCTCCATGGCGATCTACATCCTGATGGCGGCGGTGCTGGTCTGGAAACCCACCGGCCTTTACGGGGTGCGGGCGTGAGCGGCTTTGCGGAGGGCGTCGGCGGTCACGCGGCGGGCGGGCGCCCCGTGGTGCGCTTCGGCATGAGTATTTGGAAAGCAGAGAAACAGGGGCGCGGCGCATGACCCGCGAGGGATGGCTGAACCTTGCCGTGCTCGCGGCGCTGGTCGCCGTGCCGGCCTGGGCGCTGGTCATGGACGAGCCCTTCACCATCACGCTGGCGACGCGGGCGGTGATCCTCGCGCTGGCGGCGGCGGGGCTGAACGTGGCGCTGGGAATCGGCGGTCTGGTCAGCCTCGGGCACGCGGTGTTCTTCGGGCTGGGCGGCTATGCCATGGGCATCCTCGCCTTCCACGCGCAGAACTACACGCCACTGGAGCTGTTCGGGGTGTCGCTGCCGGGCACAAAGTCGATGCCGGTGATCTGGCTGGTGGCGGTCGTGGTCTCGGGGCTGGCGGCCTTCGTCATCGGGCTGCTCGCGCTCCGGACCTCCGGCGTCTACTTCATCATGATCACGCTGGCCTTCGGGCAGATGTTCTATTTCTTCTCGATCAGCTGGGCGGCCTATGGCGGCGAGGACGGGGTGTCGATCTATGTGCGCAACGGCTTTCCCGGGCTGAACACTCTGGTGCCGATCCAGTTCTACGGTCTGTGCCTTGCCGTGCTGCTGGCGGTGCTGGCGCTGACGGCGGCGCTGATGCGGTCGCCCTTCGGGCTGGCGCTGAACGCCGCGCGGCAGGCGCCGGAGCGGGTGCGGGCCGTCGGCCTCGACCCGGTGCGGCTGCGGCTTGCCGCCTTCACCCTCTCGGGTGCGATCACCGGGCTGGCGGGGGCGCTGTTCGCCGATCTGAACCGGTTCGTCTCGCCTTCGATGTTCTCCTGGCAGCTGTCGGGCGAGTTCATCGTCTTCATCATCCTCGGCGGCACCGCGCGGCTGTTCGGGCCGGTGATCGGGGCGGCGATCTTCGTGCTGATGGAGCACTGGCTGGGCCAGCTGTCCGAGTACTGGCACATCTGGTTCGGCCTTTTGCTGCTGGCCGTCACGCTCTGGGGCCAGGGCGGGGTCATCGGCCTCCTGACCGGGAGGGCCCGGCCGCATGACTGAGCCGGTGCTCGAGACCCGCGGCCTCTGCAAGGCCTTCGGCGCGCTCACCGCGACCGACGACGTGTCGCTGACGCTGCGCCCGGGCGAGATCCACGCCCTGATCGGCCCCAACGGCGCGGGCAAGTCGACGCTGATCGCGCAGGTCTCCGGCGCGCTGGCGCCCGACGCGGGCGCGGTGCTGCTGAACGGGCGCGACGTCACCGCGCTCGACACCGCGGCGCGCGCCCGGGCAGGCCTTGCCCGGACCTTCCAGATCAGCCAGCTCGCCATGGAGGACACCGTCCTGCAGAACGCACTTCTGGGGGCGCTCGGCCAGTCCGGGCGGCCCTGGCGGTTCCTGCGGCCCGCCCTCGCCGACCGCGCCCTGCGCGACCGCGCGGAGGCGGCGCTGGAGCGTGCGGGCCTTGCCGATTTCGCCGCCACCCGCACCGCCGACCTGTCGCACGGGCAGCGGCGGCAGCTGGAGATCGCGGTGGCCCTGACACTGGCCCCCCGGGCCTTCCTGATGGACGAACCCATGGCGGGCCTCGGGATGGAGGGGTCCGCCGCGCTGACCCGCCTGCTCGACAGCCTGCGGGCCGAGGCGCCGATCCTGCTGGTCGAACACGACATGGACGCGGTCTTTGCGCTGGCCGACCGGATCTCCGTCCTGGTCTACGGCCGCATCATCGCCACCGGCACGGTGGACGAGATCCGCGCCGACGCGGGCGTGAGAGACGCCTACCTGGGGGAGACCGCGTGAGCCTCCTGACCCTCGACACCGTCAGCGCCCGCTACGGCGCGTCGCAGGCGCTGTTCGGCGTCTCATTCGCGCTGGCCGAGGGCGAGGCGCTGGCGCTCATGGGCCGCAACGGCATGGGCAAGACGACCACCGTCAGGGCAATCTGCCGGATGGTCGCCACCGGCGGCACGCTCAGCTTCGCGGGCCACGACCTGACCCGGCTGAAGCCGCACCGCGCCGCCCGGCTGGGCATCGGGCTGGTGCCCGAGGGGCGCCGCTGCTTCGCCGGCCTGACGGTGGACGAGAACCTGCGCGCCGCCGCCCGCCCCGGCCCCTGGGACAGTGCCGCGGTGGCGCAGCTTTTCCCCCGGCTCGCCGAGCGGCGGCAGCAGGTGGCGCGGTCGCTGTCGGGCGGGGAACAGCAGATGCTGGCCATCGCGCGCGCGCTGATGACCAACCCGCGGCTCCTGATCCTCGACGAGGCGACGGAGGGGCTGGCCCCGCTGATCCGGCAGGAGATCTGGGCGGCGATCCGGCGGCTGAAGGCGGAGAGCGGCATGGCGCTCCTGGTGATCGACAAGTCGCCGGCTGAGCTGTCCTCGGTCTGCGACCGGGCGGTGGTGCTGGAGCGTGGCAGCGTCGCGTGGCAGGGCCGGTTCGGCGAGATGACCGGGCCGGTCAAGCAGCGGTTCCTCGGGATCTGAGCCCGATCCGACCCGGGCCGGATCGGGCTGCCGGGCAACCGCGGCCATAGGCTGGCCGCTACTGGAACCCCTTCGGGCGCACCATGAAGTCCCAACCCGCAAGCGCGGGCACGTCGACGTAGCGCGCGCTGCCCCAGCCCGACACCCCGTTCGCCGCGACCCGGTACCAGACGCCCTGACCGTCGGCGCTGAGCGCGCAGTCCTCGACCTCCACCGCCGTGCCCGCGTCGAGGATCGTGACCCGTTCGCCGCCCGGCGCATCGCGCAATGTCAGGTTCGTGGGCAGCGACGCGCCACTCCAGTCCAGCGTGTATTCCGGCGCCCCCGGCGGCGCGCCCTCCCAGCGGTAGTCGTCGGGGCGCTCCTCCTCCAGAAAGGCGTTGCCGTCGTCCCAGCGGTAATAGCTGCGCGTCATCCGTCCGCCGTGACAGCCGAGGCTGTCGGCCAGAAGCGCGCCCGTTGCGGGCGGCAGCGGCCCCACGTAACCCGCCGCCTGCTCCGACCGGCACCAGCCCGGCGGCAGGTCCTGCGGGCAGGCGCCGATGGCCGAGACGCCCAGCGACCCGTCCGCACGCACCTCGGCCGAGCAGCCTTGCGTCGTGATCCGCTGTGCGCCTGCCTGGCGGAACAGCTCTTCGACCGGCGTGTCGTCGGGGAACTGCGAATAGGCCTGCACCGGCCAGAACTCGTATTCCGCCGCGATGAACTCCCGCCCCGCGGAATAGGCCTGGTACTGGCACATGTTCAGCACGTCGCGCTGCGTCAGCCCCGAGGGGGTCAGCGGCGTCGACCCCACCTGCCCCGCCACCGGCACGAAGTCCATGAACCGCGTCACCAGCCCTCCCTCCAGCAGGAAGAAGTCCTCCGGGCGGCGGTAGAACAGCGCGTTCTGCACCAGCGCCGTGGGGGCCACCCGGTTGCCGATCAGCGCCATGTATTCCGACATGACCTCGTAGGTCAGGTCCATGGCGCGGGCGATCTCCGTCTGCCGGCTCTGCTGGTCGGTCGGCACGAACGGCATGTGGAACCCCAGCCGCGCGCCCGTCTCGACAAAGCGCACCGACATGCCGCTGTCCCGTGGCAGCGCCGAGGTCGCGAAGGTCACCGCGCAGGCCGACATGCACTCCTCTCCCGCCAGCACCACGACACCGGTCAGGTAGGGATCGCCATTGCCCTCGCGGTATAGCTTCAGGACCTCGCCCATCCGGACGCCTTCGAGGAAATTCCCGCCCGGCGAATTCATCACCACGATGAACGGCCCCGCCGTATCGTAGGGCCCGATCAGCGCCGCAAGCCGCTCCGCATCGCCCGCCTCGATCACGCCGTCGATGCCGATGATCCTGAACGGCTGACCCCAGAGCGTCGTGCCGCCCCCGTCCGTCACCAGGATCGGCCCGTCCTCGCCCAGCGAATTGCGCTCGCCATAGATCGGCCGGATCTGCGCCAGCCGCTCCGCCAGTTCGGGCTTCAGCCGGATCTCCGCCGCACCGGCCATCCCGGCCCATGTGACAAGCGCCAGAAGGCCCCCCGCAAAAGCGCGCCGCATCACCGGACCTCGAAGGTGCGGAAGGCGTAGCCCACCGGCCCCGCCCCGCTGGCCACCTCGCCCGAGGTCTGGCCCGAAGACAGCGAGGCCACGACCCCGCGCAGCGCGTCCTGCAGCGCCGCGGGCTCGGTCAGCCCGCCCGGACCGCACAGGAACCCCAGCTTGTGGGCGCCCTTCTCGTCCCCCTCCTCGATCACCAGCCCGTAACGCCCGCCGGGCGAGATCTGGTAGCGCACCTGACCCGGCCCCAAAGGCACCTTCTGGAAGAAGTCGAGCGGGATCGGCGTCAGCTGCGACGAGGGGCTGAGCGCCACGAAGGCGGGCGTGCAGCCGTCCGGCATGTCGGCCACCACAGACACCTCCTGCCCGACCCCCAGCGCATCGGGATAGAGCGTCATCACCAGCGGCAGCGGCCTGTCCTGCGCAGGCGGCGCCGCCTTCAGCACCTTCGACTGCGACAGGATCATCGTCATCGGGATGCCGAAGTTGATCCCCACGCGGCTGTTGCCCGAGTTGTGGAGCCCCACCACCTGCCGCGCCGAGGAATCGATGATCGGCGAGCCGGAGTTGCCCCCCAGCGTGTCGCAGGTGTGGCGCAGCCGGTTGTCGTTCATCGGCGGATCGGCGGCGCGGCAGCCCTCGCGGCTGATGTGCTGCGACTTGCCCATCGGGTGGCCGATGATCCAGTAGGGCATCCCCGGCCGCAGCGGCGTCGCCGCCAGCGGCAGCGGCGGGAAGCGGCCCGCCGGATTGCCCGTCACCTCCAGCACCGTGTAGTCGAGGTCTTCCGAGGTCTCGACCGGCTCCGGGTTGACGGCAAAGCGCTCCGCCTCCTCCATCCGGCCCGGCTCGTGGAAACCCGCCAGCCAGTCCACCGCGAGGATCTTCGTCGCGTTCACCCGCTCGTCCTTCAGCACCCCCGGCACGCAGTGGTGGTTGGTCAGCAGGTATTTCTCGGACACGAGGAAGGCGGTGCAGGGAAAGGTCCCCCCGTCGGTCGAGATCGACAGCATCCCCACGCCGCGCCCCATCTTCCGGAAATCCGCCTGGTCGTCGTAGGTCGAGATCGGCTCGTTGTTGTAGCCCTGGACGGCCACCTCGTTCTCGATCCCCAGCCAGTCCTCCTGCGTCGACTGCGCCGTGGCCGCCCCCGCAGTAAGCACGGCCGCCACGAATAATCCGGTCAGACGCATGAACAATTCTCCATTCCAAATCCGCCCCGCCCCAATCGGCGGGCCAGCCGTTTCCCCGGGGTCAAAAAAGCACGGAACACCGGCCTGCGTCCACGGTGGAATTCCTCACGCGTCTCCGCTATCGTCGCTCCAGCATTTTCAGGAGGCCCGCCGATGACCCCCCGCATTTTCGCCCTTGCCGCCCTTTTCGGCGCCCCGCTCGCCGCCACCCCGGCCCTCGCCCAGTCGACCGTGACCCTCGACAGCTTCTCGCTCGACCCGGCGCCGCAGGCCCAGCCCGACACCGCCCCCAGCGCCGAGATGCGCGATTGCCTGCTCGACCAGTCCGGCTGCACCAGCGACGAGTTCTCCGGCTCCGCCACCTTCACCCTCGACGACGTGGTGAACCTCGGCGTGATCGACCGGACGGAGGTCCCGCAGAACGCCGCAGTGGGCGGCACCGGCGGCAGCACCGCCGCTCCGGCGCCCCTGCCCTCCATCGACCTCGAGATCCTCTTCGCCTACAACTCCGACGACCTGACGCCGGAGGCGATGGGCAAGCTCTCCAGCCTCGCCGACGCGCTGCGCGACCCGCGCCTGTCAGACGCGCGGCTGATCTTCATCGGCCACACCGACGGCGTGGGCTCCGCCGCCTACAACATGGACCTCTCCCGCCGCCGGGCAGAGGCCGTGGCCCGCTTCGTGCAGGGCACCATGGGCCTGCCGCCCTCGCGCATCCGCGCCGAAGGGGTGGGCTTCTCCCGGCTGAAGAACAGCTTCGACCCCGCCGCCGCGCAGAACCGCCGGGTGCAGCTGGTGCTGGTGCCGGGCGCCTGAAACGATAGGCCGGGCACGCCGGGCGCCGGCATGCGTCACCCGCGCCAGCCCGCATCCTCTTGGTCGAGTGTGGACTTCAGGTAGTCGAAATGGCGCTGCGCCATGCCGCGATAAGCCAGCCAGCCCTCTGCCGTGTTGCGCGCCACATCGTCGTCGAGCACCGCGAGCGCATCGCCGGTGGACTTGGCCAGGATCAGCGTCTGCGCGGCCTTCTCGAAGAAATAGAGATCCTCGAATGCATCCGCGACGGTAGCGCCCGTGACGCTGACGCCATGGTTGCCCATGACCAGCACGCTCTTGTCACCGAGGGCCTTCACAAGGTGCGCCCCCTCTTCCTCGCTGTCCGAGATGCCGCCGAACTCCAGATCGTAACCCACGCGCCCGAAGAACCGCGCGGTGTTGTTGTCGATGGGCAGCAGCGTCGGGACCTTCAGGCAGGCCAGCGCCGTGGCATAGGGCGCGTGACAATGCAGCACGACGCGCGCCTGCGGCGCATTACGGTGCAGCGTGCCATGGACAGCCCAGGCGGACCGGTCCGGCGCCTCCGGCCCGTCCATGTCGGGCGGCGCGTCGAGGTCGAGTTCGAGCAGATCGCCGGGTTTGATGGTCGCGAAATGCTGCCAGCAGCGGTTCAGCAGGAAGCGGCGGCCATCCTCGGAGATGGCCGCGCTGAAGTGATTGCCGACAGATTCGCTCCACCCGAACCGGTGGCAGAGACGGAAGGCGGCGGCGAGGTCCTCCCGCAGGAGAGCAGAGTCCGCGACAGTGTTGCGGGGGACCATGTTCATTGCTTGAACCGCCCCGTGCTGACCAGCGCGCGATAGGTTGAACGCATCTCGGCCCGGTCGGTGTAGCAGCCGCGCAGGTAGCGGTCGCCACTGGACGCGGTATAGGCGGCACGGCCGTGAACGATCCGGTGGTTGTCGAAGACGATGCATTCGCCCGCCTTCAGCGTGAAGCGCATGATGTACTTGTCGTCCTGCAACAGCTTGCCGAAGCGGCAGAAGGCCGGATACCAGTCATCCAGGAACGCCTGCGGCAGATCCATCAGGTCCAGCATGTGCTGGCTGATGGTCAGGCCCGAGACTTCTCCGTATTGGTCGAGTTCGATGATGCGCTGCCAGGAGCGCATGTCGTAATCGTCGTGCTCGCAATAGAACGGCACATCGGTCTCCGCGAGCAGGCGAAAGCCCTCGGGGTCGATGCGACGGAAATCGTTGGCCGCCGCGACACCGTCGCCGAAAAGGTTGCGTCCGCCTTCCACCGTGTTGGCCCGCATGTGCAGGAACTGGATGCCGGGGGCATGTTCCTCGGCGGGCACGTCCGTATGGAGTTCCAGCGCCGAGGCCGTATAGGCGGTGTTCGTCGGGTTGATATGCGTCCTCACGTCGAAATACGTGCCGAAGAACGTCGGGCGGACCTGCCCCTGCAACTCGGCCAGCTCGGTCAGGGCCGCGTCGCTATCCGGCATCTCGGTCACGACAGAGACGCCCTCGACGATCATCGCCTCCAGCCATGCGCGGCGCTTCCCGGGATCGGCCTTCAGCTCGGCATGGGTAAAGCGGGCAACGTCCGGGTAGTGGTCGCCGAACCATGGCCGCCGCGGCAGATCGGCGGGGTCGCGGCGACGTTCACCGCCAGCATACTCCTCCAGCCATGCGACGGGCATGCGAGTGGCATGGTCTTCGGTCGCCCAGTCGATCACCAGTGTCTCACCGTCGATATGCGCCGCGCGCGCGACCGGCGCGGTGTCGAGGTGAAAGATGTCGAACGAACGCTCGCGGGTCTCCGCGTTGAAGCTGGTCGGGTCGTTGTCGCGCAGCCAGTAGTAGTTGAAATAGGCGTCGCCGCGCGACAGCGGGACGTTCAGCCCTTTCTCACCAAGAGTGACAGCGTCGGATCTTGTTGGTGTCATCACGTTCATCGTGTCGCATCCTCTGTGCGTATGGTTAGATTGACGCCAATCAAACCCATTGAAGATCGGACAAAAAGACGGAATCCTCTTACCTGAAGTTAAGCCACAGGTTACCATGTCACGCCTGCCTCCCCTGCGCCTTCTGATCACCTTCGACGCCGTTCACCGGCTGGGCTCCATGCGGCTCGCCTCGGCCGAGCTGAACGTGACACGCCCCGCGGTCAGCCAGTCGATCCGCGCGCTGGAGGATTGGCTGGGCGCGCCGCTGTTCGACCGCAGCGTGAAACCCGCGCGCCCGACCGACGCGGGCGAGCGTCTGGCGCGCGCCACGCAGAGCGGCCTTGGTCAGATCGCGACAGCCATCGAAGACATCCGGGCCAGCGCGGGCCACGCCGACCGTCATATCACCGTGTCCTGCACCATCGGGATGGCGACCTATTGGCTGATGCCACGCCTGTCGGCCTTCTACGCGCGTGTCCCCGACGCAATGGTCAGCGTTCAGGCCCCGCCTTCGGACATGCCTGCCTTTTCGGCGGGGATCGATGTCGCCCTGCGCTTCGGCCCCGGCCCTTGGCAGGAAAGCGATACCGTCAGGGTCTTCGAGGAATGCGCCTGTCCGGTGGGCCAGCCGGAGCGGATCATGGCGCTGAATGGCGATCTTGCGGCGCTCAGCACACAGCCCCTCATCCACGTCCGGACGCCCGCTGCCAACGGCTGGCCCGGCTGGAAGGAGTATCTCGCCGCCAAGGGACTGAGAAACCCGATCGGCCCGACGCTGACCTTCGACAATTACGTTCAGGCCACCCAGGCGGCACTGGACGGAAAAGGCATCCTGCTCGGCTGGCGGTCGATCAATGCCGGCATACTCTCCGAGGGGCGACTGGCGGCCATCGAGCAGGGAATTCACAAGTTCGGGTCAAGCTACTGGGCATCCGCCATGGCAACACCCAATCCCAGACCTCTGGTTCGGGAGTTTCTCGACTGGATCAGGGACGCGGGGGCTGACTTCGACAGGTCCGGCGGAATGATGTCGTAGACATCTCTTTTGCCGAGGCGTTTCCATCGGCCCGAAGCTCGGCATCCTCGATCCGGATATGTGGCCGACGCTCCGACCTAATATCCTCGCCACCAATGACGGGCTGGCCCCACGCAGCCGCTACGCATCGCCCCTTAAAGGCGCTTTTAACGACCGTCAAAAGAACCCGCCGGAGGCGCAGCGTTGAACGCGCGCGTCCACGAGAACCGGAAACTGAAAAACGCTTTGCTGAAAAAGACTCTGTAATTCACTGTAAACTACTGCGTCACGCTACAGCCGGATTGCCGCAATTTTCGGCAGTCTTTCGCGAAAAACGATCCGCCGCGCGGGACGCAAATTTTACCAATTGATAAAATTTTCAGACGTGGCACTCTGAACAAAACGGAAAACAGGGAGCCGCCATGTCCAGCCCGCACACGCCAGGCATCGTTCCGGGACGTCTCGACCCGGACTCGCTGGCCGGAAACTTCGCAGATCTGCACCCGGCCTACGATGCCCACGAAGCCGCCGTCGCCGCCGACCGCTGCTACTTCTGCCATGACGCGCCCTGCGTCACCGCCTGCCCCACGGACATCGACATCCCCTTGTTCATACGGCAGATTTCGACCGGGCAGCCAGAGGCCGCGGCGCGCACGATCTTCGAACAGAACATCCTCGGCGGCATGTGCGCCCGCGTCTGCCCGACCGAAACGCTCTGCGAGGAGGCCTGCGTCCGCGAGGCCGCAGAGGGCAAGCCGGTAGAGATCGGACGCCTCCAGCGCCATGCCACCGACAGCCTGATGGCCGCCAACAGCCACCCCTTCACCCGCGCCGCCCCGACCGGCAAGCGCGTGGCCGTGGTCGGCGCCGGCCCGGCGGGTCTCTCCTGCGCCCACCGCCTCGCGCTGAAGGGCCATGACGTCACCATCTACGAGGCCCGCCCCAAGCCCGGCGGCCTCAACGAATACGGCATCGCCGCCTACAAGACGACAGGCGACTTCGCCGCGCGCGAGGTCGACTGGCTGCTGCAAATCGGTGGAATCACCGTGGAATACGGCAAGGCGCTGGGGGGCGACGTCACGCTCGACGGCCTGCGTGCCGACTATGACGCGGTGTTCCTGGGCATCGGCCTCGGCGCCACCAACGCGCTCGATGCCGAAGGCGCGGACCGCGACGGCGTGGCCGACGCCGTGTCCTTCATCGCCGACCTCCGGCAGGCCTCCGACCTCGCCAGCCTGCCCGTGGGCCGCAACGTGGTGGTGATCGGCGGCGGCATGACCGCCATCGACGCCGCCGTGCAGGCCAAGCTGCTGGGCGCCGAGACGGTCACCCTGGCCTACCGCCGCGCGCAGGACCAGATGCCCGCCAGCCGCTACGAGCAGGACCTCGCCACCTCGAAGGGCGTGCGCATCCTCGCCAACACGATGCCGAAGGCGGTGCACGGCAACGGCAAGGCCGTCGAGATCGAACTGGAATACACCACCGACGAGGGCGGCCGGCTGGTAGGCACCGGCGAGACCATCCGCCTGCCCGCCGACCAGGTCTTCCGCGCCATCGGCCAGCGCCTCACCCCGCCCGAAGGCCTCGACCTCGACGGCCGCAAGATCGCCACGACCGGCGCAGGCCGCACCTCGCTTCAGGGCGTCTGGGCGGGCGGCGACTGCACCCACGGCGAGGACCTGACCGTGGTGGCCGTCGCCGAAGGCCGCGACGCCGCCGAGGATATCCACGCCGCGCTCACCTCGGGCTGACCCGCGGGCCGCCTGCCCGCCTCGGGGTCCCTCGGGCCCCGCCTGACGACCGACTGAACCGGTTCCGGCCACAAGGCCGGGCCCCACCCCTCCGCCCAGGCCTCCCGCCAGACAGGGCAGGCCGCCCGACCAGGAGACAGCACATGGCCGATCTCACCACCGATTTCGTCGGCATCCAAAGCCCGAACCCCTTCTGGCTGGCCTCCGCGCCGCCGACCGACAAGGAATACAACGTCCGCCGCGCCTTCGAGGCCGGCTGGGGCGGTGTCGTCTGGAAGACCCTCGGCGCCGAAGGCCCGCCGGTCGTCAACGTCAACGGCCCGCGCTACGGCGCGATCCACGGCGCCGACCGCCGCCTGCTGGGCCTGAACAACATCGAGCTGATCACCGACCGCCCCCTCGAAACCAACCTCGAGGAAATGGCGCGGGTGAAGGCCGACTACCCCGACCGCGCGCTCATCGCCTCGATCATGGTGCCCTGCGAGGAGGCCGCCTGGAAGGCGATCCTGCCGCGCGTGGCGGAAACCGGCGCCGACGGGATCGAGCTGAACTTCGGCTGCCCGCACGGCATGTCCGAACGGGGCATGGGCGCGGCGGTGGGCCAGGTGCCCGAGTACATCGAGATGGTCACCCGCTGGTGCAAGATGTACTACGACAAGCCGGTGATCGTGAAGCTGACGCCCAACATCACCGACATCCGCAAGCCCGCCACCGCGGCCCGCAACGGCGGCGCCGACGCGGTCTCGCTGATCAACACGATCAACTCCATCACCTCGGTCGACCTCGACAATTTCGCCCCCGAACCCACCATCGACGGCAAGGGCAGCCACGGCGGCTACTGCGGCCCGGCGGTGAAACCCATCGCCCTGTCGATGGTCTCCGAGATCGCCCGCGACCCCGAAACCCACGGCCTGCCGATCTCCGGCATCGGCGGCGTCACCACCTGGCGCGACGCGGCAGAGTTCATGGTGCTGGGCTGCGGCAACGTGCAGGTCTGCACCGCAGCCATGACCTACGGCTTCCGAATCGTCGAGGAGATGAAGCGCGGCCTCAGCCAGTGGATGGACGAGAAGGGCTATACCTCCACCGCCGATTTCGTCGGCAAGGCGGTGCCCAACGTCACCGACTGGCAGTACCTCAACCTCAACTACGTGACCAAGGCCCGGATCGACCAGGACGCCTGCATCAAGTGCGGCCGCTGCTTCGCCGCCTGCGAGGACACCAGCCACCAGGCGATCTGGATGCACGAGGACCGCACCTTCGAGGTCAACGATGCGGAATGCGTGGCCTGCAACCTCTGCCTCGACGTCTGCCCGGTGGAGGACTGCATCACCATGGAACGGCTCGCCCCCGGCACCGTCGATCCGCGCACCGGCCGCACGGTCGAGGCGGATTACGCCAACTGGACGACCCATCCGAACAACCCGATGGCCAAGGCCGCCGAATAAGGCGCGTCCGGCGCGCCCCGCGCCCGCGAAGAGTTCTCGTCGAGAACTCTTCGGCACGGCAGACTTTTCGAGGAAAAGTCTGCCGTTTTCCGTTCAGAGGTGCACGACAAGGTCGCTGGTCCGGCAGACGATCACGAACTGCCCGCCGCATTCGATCAGGTGAAACCCGCGCGCCGCGACCTCCTGCATCAGCCGATCGCGCCCCACTTCCCGCTCCACGTCCTGCACCGCGCGCCGCACCACGCCGCCGCTCTGCACCGCCTTCGCGGTGAAGATCTGAGCCAGCCAGGGTTCGTTGGGGCGGTGGTTCGACAGGCGGAGACTCTGCATCCCCGCAGCCTGCCGGATCGGGGTAAATGCCGGGTGAACGGCAGCCCGGAAGGGCCGTGTCAGGGCTGCAGCAGCCGCCGGAACAGCGTGTCGAGGTGCGCCGCCGCACCGTCGAAGTCCTCCCCGCCCAGAACCGCCCGCACCTGCACGTCGAAATCCGCGTAGTGCTGCGTCTGCGCCCAGATCGAGAAGACCGTGTGCCGCGCATTGACCGGGGCCAGGCGCCCCTCGGCGATCCAGCCGTCGATCAGGCGGGCCGTCTCGTCCACCATGTCGCGCAGCTCGCCCTCCAGCACCGGGCCGATCAGCGGCGCACCCTGCAGGATCTCGTTGGCAAAAAGCCGGCTCTCGCGGGGATAGTCGCGGGCCATCTCCAGCTTGCGGCGCACGTAGCCCAGAATCTCGTCCACCGGCTCGCCCTCGGGGTCGATGGCGCGCAGCGGGTTCAGCCAGGTCTCCAGCAGTTCGCGCAGCAGCGCCTCGTAGATCGCGTCCTTCGAAGGGAAGTAATACAGCAGGTTGGGCTTCGAGAGACCGGCCTCCATCGCGATCCGGTCCAGCGTCGCGCCCCGGAACCCGGCCTCGGAAAACACCGTCAGCCCCGCCTCCAGAATCGCGGCACTTTTCTGCCGCTGGATCCGTGTCTGCGGCCGGACTTCCTGTGCCTGCACGCCTGCCATTTTCTCCGTCATCGCCGCCCCTGCCTGCCCTTTATTTAAGCGACTGCCGGAATTCACGGCGCGGCGCTTGACTGGAATCTGTCCTTTGGTAGCGTTCTTTTGACCGATTGGTCAAATCGCAAGAGACCCTTGGCAGTGGGGTCCGAAGGGGAGTGTACGAAATGGCAGCACCAGCCGCAAATCTCACGATCAACGGCGACCGCCTGTGGGACAGCCTGATGGAGATGGCGAAGATCGGACCGGGAGTCGCGGGCGGCAACAACCGCCAGACCCTGACCGATGCCGACGCCGAGGGCCGCGCGCTGTTCAAGGCCTGGTGCGAGGAGGCGGGCTGCACCATGGGGCTGGACGAGATCGGCAACATGTTCGCCCGCCGCGAAGGCACCGACCCGGACGCGCTGCCGGTCTACGTGGGCAGCCACCTCGACACGCAGCCCACGGGCGGCAAGTACGACGGCGTACTGGGCGTGCTCGGCGGGCTGGAGGTCATCCGCTCGCTCAACGACACCGGCATCAGGACGAAGCACCCCATCGTCGTGACCAACTGGACCAACGAGGAAGGCACCCGCTTCGCCCCGGCGATGCTGGCCTCCGGCGTCTTCGCCGGCAAGCACGACCTGCAATGGGCCTACGACCGCGAGGACGCGGAAGGCAAGACCTTCGGGTCCGAACTGGAGCGCATCGGCTGGAAGGGCGACGAGAAGGTCGGCGCCCGCAAGATGCACGCCATGTTCGAACTGCACATCGAGCAGGGCCCGATCCTCGAGGCCGAGGGCAAGGACATCGGCGTCGTCACCCACGGGCAGGGCCTGTGGTGGCTGCAATGCACCGTCACCGGCAAGGACGCGCACACCGGCTCCACGCCGATGAACATGCGGGTCAACGCAGGGCTCGGCATGGCCCGCATGACCGAGGCCGCGCATCAGATCGCCATGGCCCACCAGCCGCACGCCGTGGGCGCGGTGGGGCACTGCGACGTCTACCCGAACTCCCGCAACGTGATCCCCGGCAAGGTGGTCTTCACCGTCGACTTCCGCTCTCCCGACCTCGGGAAACTCACCTCCATGCGTGAGCAGTACGAGGCGAAGGCGAAGGAGATCGCCGACGAGCTGGGCCTCGGGCTCGAGATCGAGCCGGTCGGCCACTTCGACCCCGTCACCTTCGACGAGGGCTGCGTGACCGCCGTGCGCAACGCGGCGGAACGGCTCGGCTACAGCCACATGAACCTTGTCTCCGGCGCGGGCCACGACGCCTGCTGGATCAACGAGGTGGCGCCCACCGCGATGATCATGTGCCCCTGCGTCGACGGTCTGTCGCACAACGAGGCCGAGGAGATCTCGAAGGAATGGGCCAAGGCCGGCACCGACGTGCTGTTCCACGCGGTGGTCGAGACGGCGGAAATCGTATCGTAACGCGCGGGGGGACACGAGCGGACATGGCATTCACGTGGATTCCACCCGACCAGAGCATTGGCGGGAGCGCGGCCGGACGGGCTTTGCGGCCCGTCACGCGCTGCGGTCGCTCCGCCCGTGCCGCCTGTCGGGCCACGGGTGCGGGCGGGCGTCGGGCCGCCAGCCCGACAGAATGACCCGCCCGGCCCGCCAGACCCCGGCGCGATGCGCCCCGGACGGACCGGCGCGGTCTTCGGCTGGCCTACGCCCTGTTGCGCGGCATGGCGAACCGTGCCGTCTCGCCGTCGATCTCGTCGCCCGGGCCGGCGGCCTCGCGCAGGACGGCCAGCGCCGCCTCGGTGCTGACGGAGCCGGTCTTGCCTTCCACCTCGGCGGCATTGGCCAGCTCGCGGGCCGTGACCTCGAGCGTCTTGTTGCCCGTGTCCTCTTCGGTGTCGAACATGTTTTCCAGCGCCTCGTGCAGGCGGGTGTCGGTCTCGTTCATCGGATATCCTCATCTGCGGGCGGCGCAGCCATGGCCCGCCCTTTCCCCATCAACGCGGGGGCCATGCCGGCGGTTGCATACGCGGCGGCGCCCGCCGCAGCACACGGGGCCTGCCGATGAACCGCCTCTCGCTCTCGCTGATCTGCTGCATCGGGCTGCTGGCGCTGGCGACCCTCGGGGCCGACCCGCTGCCCGCCGAGACCGTCAGGGTCAAACCCGTGGACTTCGACCTGCCGCTCGGCATCGCCGATGGCCTGCCCGCAGGCGTCCCGCTCAGCGAAGTCTTCGTGACGGACGACCTGTGCTTCTACTATCGTCAGGACGGGAAGTTCCATTTCCTGGACTGCGTGGGCTGATCCGCATGGACCTGCCCGATGTCGACCTCGATGCCCCGGTGACAGTGACCCTGTCGGTGGCGGACATCTGCGTCCTGGCCGGGCTGGCCGACAGGCTGGGCGACGCACAGGCCGAAGCGGGCAACCTGCCGGAGGCACAGGCCCTCTGGAACCTCGAAGCCGCGATGGAGCGGCAGAACGACATCGCCTTCCGCCCAGACGCGGACCACTGGCACCGGCGCGCCGCGGCGCATCTGGCCCGGGCCTTCACCGAGACACCGGGCAACGACCCGGACAAAGGGAGCATCACATGACCACCACAGTCAT
The DNA here is from genome assembly GCF_052825245.1 of Sagittula sp. NCBI lineage: Bacteria > Pseudomonadati > Pseudomonadota > Alphaproteobacteria > Rhodobacterales > Roseobacteraceae > Sagittula > Sagittula sp. The sequence goes on along the minus strand of NZ_JBRBWD010000016.1, from coordinate 7,383 downwards.
CAAGAACGGCACCGTCGTCACCGCCGACCTGAGCTACAAGGCCGATGTCGCGGTCGAAAACGGCATCATCACCGAGATCGGCGAGGGCCTGAAGGGCGACAAGGAACTGGATGCAACCGGCTGCTACGTCATGCCCGGCGGCATCGACCCGCACACCCACCTCGAAATGCCCTTCATGGGCACCTATTCCACCGACGACTTCGACAGCGGCACCCGCGCGGCGCTGGCGGGCGGCACCACAATGGTGATCGACTTCGCCCTGCCCTCGCCCGGTCAGGGCCTGCTCGACGCGCTGCAGATGTGGGACAACAAGTCGACGCGGGCGCACTGCGACTACTCCTTCCACATGGCCGTCACATGGTGGGGCGAGCAGGTCTTCAACGAGATGAAGACCGTGATCGACACCCGCGGCATCACCACCTTCAAGCACTTCATGGCCTACAAGGGCGCTCTGATGGTGAACGACGACGAGATGTACGCCTCGTTCCAGCGCCTCGCCGAACTGGGCGGCATCGCCATGGTCCACGCCGAAAACGGCGACGTGGTGGCCGAACTCTCGGCCAAGCTGCTGGCCGAGGGCAACAACGGCCCCGAGGCCCACGCCTATTCCCGCCCGCCGCAGGTGGAGGGCGAGGCCGCCAACCGCGCCATCATGATCGCCGACATGGCGGGCGTGCCGCTCTACATCGTGCACGTGTCCTGCGAAGAGGCGCACGAGGCCATCCGCCGCGCCCGCCAGCAGGGCAAGCGCGTCTGGGGCGAGCCGCTGATCCAGCACCTGACGCTCGACGAATCCGAGTACTTCAACCAGGACTGGGACCACGCCGCCCGCCGCGTCATGTCGCCGCCGTTCCGCAACCAGAAGCACCAGGACAGCCTCTGGGCGGGCCTGATGTCCGGCTCGCTCAGCGTCGTGGCCACCGACCACTGCGCCTTCACCACCGACCAGAAGCGCTACGGCGTGGGCGACTTCACCAAGATCCCCAACGGCACCGGCGGGCTCGAGGACCGCATCCCGATGCTCTGGACCCAGGGCGTCGGCACGGGCCGCCTGACGCCGGAGGAATTCGTCGCCGTCACCTCCACCAACATCGCCAAGATCCTCAACTGCTACCCGAGGAAGGGCGCGATCCGCGTGGGCTCGGACGCCGACATCCTCGTGCTCGACCCCGAGAAGGAAAAGACCATCACCGCCGCCAGCCAGGTCAGCGCCATCGACTACAACGTCTTCGAGGGCAAGAAGGTGAAGGGCCTGCCGCGCTACGTCATGACCCGCGGCCATGTCGCCGTGACCGACGGCACGCTGACCTCGCAGGAAGGCCACGGCAAGTTCGTCGAGCGCAAGGCCGGCACGCCCACCAACAAGGCGCTGTCGAAGTGGAAGGACCTCACCGCGCCCCGCCCGGTGCAGCGCTCCGGCATCCCGGCCACCGGCGTCTGAAGGGGGACAGACCAATGGCAATCTGCGCGTGTGGCTGCGGTGGCATGACCCGGGGGGGCGACTTCCTTCCCGTGCACGACCAGCGTCGCCCGGCGCAGATCGAACGCACGCTCGGGGGGCTCATGGCCCTCCGCGCCCTCGCCGAGGACGCCGCCGCCGACGCGGTGACCGCCGGGGCGACAGCCGTTGCCGGGGCAGTCGCGGATGACTGATGCCGGAACCCGCGCACCGCATGAAACGGCCCGCTCCACCGGCGTCCCCCGGCCCCGCGCAAGGGCGCTGCATGACGCACAAGCCCCGTCCTGGTATCGCCTGCTTCACCGCCCCGTCAGACGGGCGCAGCCGGACGGACACCCCGGCATGACCCGCGCGCGGCAAGGATCACCCGGGCACCAGCGCCTCCAGCTCCGGCAGCAGGACAACCGACTCCTGTTCGTGCGGATCGGTGCGCGCGATCACCGCAACCGCCGGTGTATCGCCGTCGTTGAACGGCAAGTGCGGCACGTCGGCCGGGATATAGATCATGTCGCCCGCCTTGGTGTCCATGACGTGCTCCAGCCGCTCCCCCCAGTACATCCGCGCCGTGCCGGAGATCACGTAGATCGCCGTCTCGTGCGTCTCGTGCTTGTGGGCCTTGGCCCTCGCACCGGGCGGAATGGTCAGCAGGTGCATGCAGACGCCCTGCGCGCCCACCGTCTCCTTCGCGATCCCCTCGAAATAGTCGAACCCCTGCTTGCCCGCATACGTGCCCGCAGGCCGCAGTTTCGCGCAATCCGCCATCCCGCACCTCCTTTCGTGCCCAGTGGCGCGATGATGCCAGAGCGTCACCCGCCGGTCATCACCCGTCTTCGTCCGAAGGCACCGCTTGACGCCTGCACCGCGGGCCCCGACAACTCCTGCACCGCGGGCCCCGACAACTCATGGGGACGGCGATGCCTGCGCCCTGCCACCCAAACATGCGATCCCGGCCACGCCGCCGGGGCCGCCGACTTCCGGAGCTTCCCTTGATGACAGCCCAACCGGTGATCCAGGCAAAGAACCTGGACCTGACCTTCCAGACGGCCGACGGCCCCGTGCACGCGCTGAAGGATGTCTCGCTCGACATCCCCAAGGGCGCCTTCGTGTCGTTCATCGGTCCCTCGGGCTGCGGCAAGACCACCTTCCTGCGCTGCATGGCCGCCCTCGAACACCCCACCGGCGGCACGCTGACGGTGAACGGCATGACCCCGGACGAGGCCCGCCGCGCCCGCGCCTACGGCTATGTCTTCCAGGCCGCCGGGCTCTACCCCTGGCGCACCATCGGCCGCAACGTGGCCCTCCCGCTCGAGATCATGGGCTATTCGAAGGCCGAGCGCGAACAGCGCATCGCCCGCGTGCTGGAGCTGGTCGAACTTTCCGGTTTCGAGAAAAAATTCCCGTGGCAGCTTTCGGGCGGCATGCAGCAGCGCGCCTCCATCGCCCGGGCGCTGGCCTTCGACGCCGACATCCTGCTGATGGACGAACCCTTCGGCGCGCTGGACGAAATCGTCCGCGACCGCCTGAACGAGGAGGTCCTGCGCCTCTGGGACAAGACCGGCAAGACCATCGCCTTCGTCACCCACTCCATCCCCGAAGCGGTCTACCTCTCGACCCACATCGTCGTCATGAGCCCCCGTCCCGGCCGCATCACCGACGTGATCGAAAGCCCCCTGCCAAAGGACCGCCCGCTCGACATCCGCGACACGCCGGAATTCATCGAGATCGCCCACCGCGTCCGCGAAGGGCTGCGCGCGGGGTACGACGAATGATCCCCATCCGTGCCGCCACCCTCGACGACATGCCCGCCTGCGCGCGGATCGTGCACGACTGGGAAACAGGCACGGGCTACATCCAGGGCACCCCGGACGTGGACACCCTGACCGGCTACCTGGCAGAGGCCTTCCCGGTCCGCGACATGCACGTCGCGGGCGACCCGGTCGAGGGCTACCTGTCCATCGACCCCACCAGCAACAGGATCGGCGCGATCTACCTGGCCCGACCCGGCCAGGGCACCGGCAAGCGGCTGATGGACCTCGCCAAGGAGGGGCGCGACACGCTCTGGCTGACGGTCTACGCGCCCAACACCCGCGCACAGGCCTTCTACCGCCGCGAAAGCTTCACCGAGACCGCGCGCCTCGACGCCGACCGCGACGGCGCGCCCCCGATGCTGCGCATGGACTGGACCCGCTCCGAGGTCGCAAGATGATCCGCCTGGCCGACAACGACGACCTGCCGCACTGCGCCGAGGTGGTGAACGGCTGGATCGACGGCACGCCGTGGCTGCAACGCGCCACCCCGGCAGAGAAGATCCGCGAGATGTTCGAAGGCATCCTGAAGCACCGCATCATCTGGGTGATCGGCGAACCGGTGGAGGCCTACCTCTCGCTCGATCCCTCCAACGGGCACATCGGCGCGCTGAACTGCCGGACGCCGGGCTGCGGCCACGGCTCCGCCCTGCTCGAAACCGCCCGCGAGGGCCGCGACTTCCTCAGCGTCTGCCCGCTGATGGCCAACGTCCGCGCCCAGACCTTCTGGCGGCGCAACGGCTTTGCGACGCTCGGGCTGGAAGACGAAACAAAGCCGGTGCCGCTGCGCCGGCTCCGCATGGAATGGTCGAGGTACGGATCATGAGCCGCTTCATCCCCCCGCTGCTCGGCGTCCTGCTGGCGCTCATGGCGATCTGGTACGTGGCCGTGGTGCCGATGAACGTGCAGGAAACCCTCACCCGGGCCGAGCGCGCGGAGATCGCCGTCACCCCCGCCACCGCCGTGGAACGCCGCGACACCGGCACATGGGCGCTGGTCTTCGGCAACCTCGGTGCCCTGGGCGAAAGCTGGTCGCTCGACCGGCCCCGCCTACCCGCTCCGCACCAGGTGGTGGCGGAACTCTACGCCTCGACCGTGGCCGAGGAACTGACCGGGCGGCGCGGCCTCGTCCGCTCCGGCTCGCTGTCGAACCGCGGGCTGCTCTATCACGCGGTCGTGACGCTCAACGCCACCTTCGTGGGCTTCCTGATCGGCACCGGACTGGGCATCGTGCTGGCCATCGGCATCGTGCACAGCCGCGTCATGGACATGAGCGTCATGCCCTGGGCCATCGTCAGCCAGACCATCCCCATCGTGGCACTGGCGCCGATGATCATCGTGGTGCTCTACTCCATAGGCATCCAGGGCCTGCTGCCCAAGGCGGTGATCTCGGCCTACCTGTCGTTCTTCCCGGTGGTGGTCGGCATGGTGAAAGGCCTGCGCTCGCCGGACGCCATGCAGATGGACCTGATGCGCACCTACAGCGCCCCCACCCGCGACGTGCTGATGAAACTGCGCCTGCCGGCGTCGGTGCCCTACCTCTTCGCGTCGCTCAAGATCGCCATCGCGGCCAGCCTCGTCGGCGCCATCGTCGGCGAACTGCCGGTACAGAAGGGCGGCCTCGGCGCGCGCATGCTGGCAGGCAGCTACTACGGCCAGACCGCCCAGATCTGGGCCGCCCTCCTCATGGCCGCGGGTCTCGCGGCGGTGCTGGTCTGGGCCATCGGCGCCGCGGAACGCCGCACGCTGACCAGGATGGGAATGGCGCAATGACCCAAGCCCCCACACCGCACACCCCCGAACCCGCCCCCCTCCGCACCCCGGACAAACGCAAACCGCCCAGGCTTCTCTGCTTCGCAAATACTCACTTCCTCCCCCTCCGCCAAAACCACCGCCGGAGGTCCCGCATGATCCGCGCCGCCACCGCCGTCCCGCGCCACCGCCCCGGCTTCTCTGCTTGCCAAGTACGCACCTCCTCCCCGATGGCGGCCAGAACCGCCGCCGGAAACCGCCATGATCCGCGACGCACCCGCCCCGCGCCAACGCCGCTGTTTCTCTGCTTCCCAAATACTCAACTCCTCACCCTCCGCCCGAACCGCCGCCGGAGGTCCCGCATGACCCGCACCACGCGCCCCCGCTACTCTCCTTCCGTGACCGTCCAATCCACACCCGCCGCCCGAGTCCCGTCATGACCCTCATCCTCGCCGCCCTCGCCCTCTGGGCCGCCGGTTTCGCGCTGAACGTGGCGCTGGCCAACGGTCCCGCCCGCGACACCCGCGCGGTACAGCTTGCCGTGCCGCTGATCTTCGGCGCCACGCTGGTCGCCATGTGGGAGCTGATCGTGCGCGGCGCAGGCGTGCCCACCGTGATCCTGCCGCCGCCCTCCGACATCGCCGGGCGCTTTGCCGAAAACACCGGCCTCCTGTGGCGCGACTTCACCCAGACGATCCTCAAGGGCGCGCTCTCCGGCTACATCATCGGCAATGCCGCGGCCTTCCTGACCGCGCTCCTCGTCGACCGCTCCGACTACCTGCGGCGGGGCCTCCTGCCGCTGGGCAACTTCATGGCGGCCCTGCCCATCGTCGGCACCGCGCCCATCCTCGTGATGTGGTTCGGCTTCGGCTGGCAGTCGAAGGCGGCGGTGGTCGTGCTCATGGTCTACTTCCCGATGCTGGTGAACACCGTCGCCGGCTTGTCCGAGACCACCGCCATGCAGCGCGACCTGATGAAGACCTATGCCGCGACCTGGGGCCAGACGCTCTGGACGCTGCGCCTGCCCGCCGCCCTGCCCTTCATCTTCAACGGGCTGAAGATCACCTCTACCCTCGCGCTGATCGGCGCCATCGTGGCGGAGTTCTTCGGCTCGCCCACCCTGGGCCTCGGCTTCCGCATCTCCACCTCGATCGGCCAGCTCGACCTGCCAATGGTCTGGTCGGCCATCGTGGTTGCCGCTTTGGCGGGCACCGGCTTCTACGGCCTGATCGCGCTAATCGAAAAGCGCATGACCTTCTGGCACGCCTCCACCCGAGGCAGCTAACATCCACCCCAAGCCCCCGCATCAACGAGGGGCCAACACCAACCGGAGGTAACAATGAAATACATCCTTTCCACCACGGCAGCCCTCGCGCTCGCCGCGCCGGCCTTCGCCGCCGACGACGTCACGCTTCAGCTGAAGTGGGTCACCCAGGCGCAGTTCGCCGGCTACTACGTGGCGCTCGAGCAGGGCTTCTACGAAGAGGCCGACCTGAACGTCACCATCCTGCCCGGCGGCCCCGACATCGCGCCGACCCAGGTGATCGCCGGCGGCGGCGCCGACGTCATCGTCGAGTGGATGCCCGCGGCGCTGGCCGCGCGCGAGAACGGCCTGCCGCTGGTCAACATCGCCCAGCCCTTCAAGTCGTCGGGCATGATGCTGACCTGCTGGGGCGACGTGGGCATCGAGGAACCCGCCGACCTCGCCAACCGCACGCTGGGCGTGTGGTTCTTCGGCAACGAGTACCCCTTCCTGTCGTGGATGTCCTCGCTCGGCATCAAGACCGACGGCAAGGCCGAAGGCTCCGTCGAGGTGCTGAAGCAGGGCTTCAACGTCGACCCGCTGCTGCAGCGCCAGGCCGACTGCATCTCCACCATGACCTACAACGAGTACTGGCAGGTCATCGACGCGGGCGTGTCCGAGGACGAACTGATCACCTTCAAGTACCAGGACCAGGGCGTCGCCACCATGGAAGACGGCCTCTACGTGCTCGAGGACGACCTCTCGGACGAGGCCTTCGTGGACAAGATGGCGCGCTTCGTCGATGCCTCGATGCAGGGCTGGAAATGGGCCGAGGAGAACCCCGAAGAAGCGGCGATGATCGTGCTCGACTACGACGAGACCGGCGCCCAGACCGAAGAGCACCAGATCCGCATGATGGGCGAGGTCGCCAAGCTGACGGCGGGCTCCAACGGCGCGCTGGACGAGGCCGACTACCAGCGCACGGTGGAGACCCTGTTGGCCGGCGGCTCCGACCCGGTCATCACCAAGGAGCCGGAAGGCGCCTGGACCCACGCGGTCAGCGACAAGGCCCTGCAGTAAGGGCCCTGCGGTGAACGGGCTTCGCTGACTGCGTCAGCGACCCG